>CBFGLL010000006.1:0-24925 GCA_965649585.1 uncultured Chitinophagaceae bacterium
CCGGCATACAAATGCTGGTTGATGAGTTGCTGCATGTAATTATTCCGGTGTTATACCTGCTCTACTGGATATTTTTTTCAGATAAGCGAGGTGTTCAGTGGAATGATAGCCTGCGCTGGCTTATTTATCCCGGCTTGTACCTGCTTTTTGTATTGTGCATAGGAGCGGTACTTCCATCACGCTTTTATCCTTATCCTTTTTTGGATGTGTATAATCACGGTTTTCAAAAAGTACTGTATGCTGCTTTGATGGTACTTGGTTTATTTCTCTTGCTTTCCTTCCTGTTTATTGGATTTGCCCGGTTGATCGAAAAAAAATCCATCGTGAAAGCAGTAGACTAACGAGGTGTTACCGGCGGCACTAAAATCGGTAGCAAGTAGTAACAAAACAATGTGATCAATATTACCGAAACAATATTCATCACAAATCCTGTGCGCATCATGTCTTTAAGGCGTAGGTGTCCACTTGCAAAAACGATAGCGTTGGGCGGGGTTCCCATGGGCAACATGGATGCGCAACTTGCAGCAAGCGTCATGGGCATTCCCAAGAGCAAAGGGTTCACCTCTAAGGCATCTGCCATGCCAGAAATTACAGGCGCAAATACAATTACCTGTGCCACGTTACTCATAACTTCACTAAGAAAAATCGCAATCAGTGCTATGAGGAATACAAGTAAAAGAAGGTTGCTGCCTGCGTACTGAGCGATCCAGTTTCCCAACTTTGCAATCAGCCCGGCTTTTTCTAGTTGCGATGCAAGCGAAATGCCCCCTCCGAAAAGTAGTAATATTCCCCAGGCCATTTTCTGGGTGTCTTTCCAAACCAGCAATGGTTCTTCTTTTTCTCCCGAGGGAATAATAAACAAAGCAACCGCCGCACAAAGTGCGATCATAGTATCGTCAAGTTTTACCGGCAATATTTTATTAATAAGGTCTTTTAATATCCACAAAGCTGCTGTGCAGCAAAATATTATCAACACCCTTTTTTCGGCCGCCGAAATTTTCCCAAGGCTTTTTATTTCAGTATCTATCAGAGATTTGGTTTCAACAGTTGCCTTTATATTATTTGGATAAAGAATTTTCGTCATTAAAAAATATAAGGAAAGCAATAGTAGGAGAGCGATGGGCAGGCAGAGGATAAACCAGTCAACAAATGCAAAGGTATACCCGTAATATTTGTTCACCTGGCCCACGTACGCCACATTTGGGGGCGTGCCAATGATGGTGGAGATGCCGCCAAAATTGCTGGCGTAAGCAATGGCCAGCATGATGCACACAGAAAAATGTTTAAAGTTGCCGTTGCCCAGGTTCGCTTGCTGCAGCACAAGAATAACTGATGATGCAATAGGAAACATCATCATGGTAGTGGCTGTGTTGCTCAGCCACATACTGATAAGGCCTGTGGCTAAAATAAAACCGAGGATAATTTTATTGCCACTGGTGCCCGTGATACGAACGATATTTAACGCAATGCGTTTATGCAATTTCCATTTTTCAATTGCCAGGCCCAGCATGAAACCCCCGAGGAATAAAAAGATCACTTTGTCGGCGTAAGGTGCTGCGGCAGCTTCCATGGAGCTAATGCCAAACAAAGGAAAGAATATAAGGGGCAGTAAAGCCACCACGGGCATGGGGAAAGCATCACTCACCCACAAAGAGATGATCCCCGCAGCAATCGGCAGCAACTTTTCGGCTGTGCCGCTTAAGTTAAATGGATTGATAAAATAAAGTAGCAGGGCAATGGTAACGGAAATGCCAATGCCCAGGAAACGTTTTCGTGTTTTGGTCATGATGTTTTACAACACCAATATTAATCATTTATTCATTTCGTCGTTTTCGCTCATCGCCGTGATACATTTTTTCATAGCTCAGGGGGCCATTGCCCACGATGAGAAAATAAATGAGCAGGGCGAGTACAACAATAGAAATGATCAATTCCCCCGGTGGCTGCTGGATGGAACCTGAGAGGTTGATAAATAATACAGCCCCAAGGAGAATAGGAATGTTCACCAGGCAGGCCAGGCGTGTAAAAAGGCCAATGGCAATGAGGATACCACCCATGATGTGCAGGACCACTACAACATGGGCCATAAAAACCGTTTTAAAGGATCCGAAGCTGGTGCTGCTGGCGTTCATAAGGTTCATCATGTCGCCAATATTTCTTAAAAAATCAACTCCTTTATAGATAAGGAAAATGCCCAAGGCAATGCGGACAAAATCGAGCCAGCGTGGATGATGAGCTTCACCCCATGATTCAATACGATCGATTGTATTCATAAAATTGATTTTAAAGTGAAGAACTACTTTAAAGTTAAAAAACGCTTTTGCCAAATGCAAGGGGAAATTTGGATTGCAGGTTCACGGTTGAAGGTTGTGAGCGCAGTGGAGGATCGTAAGCCCTAAGGGTTCAAAAGTTCAAGAGGTTCAAAGGGCCTTCGGTGTGAATCATTGGTCCTGGTGTCGCATGCCTTCGGGCAGGAAAGTTGCAAACTCCTTATGGTTTAAAACCTCTAAGGGTCATGGACTATCGACTACTCTCTCCAAATAACGTAAATTTGCATTTCTATCAGCCGGCTATCGCTTCCCGATTTATCGGGAGGAGGAAAGTCCGGACAGCAAAGAGCGGCATACCGGTTAAGCGCCGGCTTCGTATGGTTGGTGGCAACACTAAACATACGAAAGAGAAAGTGCCACAGAAAATAACTGCCCGTCTCTTTCCCTGGAGGGGGATGGGTGAGGGTGAAAATGTGAGGTAAGAGCTCACGGTATTTATTGGTAACAATAGGTACGGGTAAACCTTATGTGCTGTAATGCCACGTAAACCCACGCCTGAGGGCGGCTCGTCCGATGTGGGAGGGTAGGCAGCAAGATCGTAACAGTAATGTTGCGGCCAGATAAATGATGGCCATCCCGATTTATCGGGATTACAGAATCCGGCTTATGGCTGATAGAATTTTTTATTTAGTGTACCCCCCAAAAATGCCTGCCTTTATTGCAGGCCATTCTTCTTTAATAAAGCTAAAAAAAACGGAATGGCGGATGGTTCCATCTTCATTGATAAGATGATTCCTAAAAGTACCTTCTTCTGTTGCCCCGATCTTCCGCATCGCCGTCTGCGATTTTTGATTGAGGTGACTTGTTTTTAATTCCACCCGGTTCAATCCTAATTCTTCAAAACAGAAACTCAACAAAAGGAATTTGCAGTTCCGGTTGAGGCCGGTTCGTTGTAGCTGGGGGTGGTACCAAGTCCATCCTATTTCGAGTCGCTTGTGCGCTAAACTGATATTGCCAAAACGGGTGCTTCCTGCCCAGCACTCATTCAATTTGTCGTAAATGGCAAATGGATAGGAGGTTCCGCTCGCTTTTTCGGCCATGGCTTCATCAAAATATTTTCTGAAATCTTCCCGGGTTTTTATTTTGGCCAAAGTGAATTCCCAAAGGGATGGCTGCTGTGCAATTGGGAGCAATAATTCAAAATGTTTTTCTTCCAGGGGTTCCAGTTTTGCCCTGTGATTTTCAAGTATGATGTGATCGTCAAATACATTCATAAAAGCAGTTGTTTTAGCATACGGGCCACTATCTTATCAATTGGCAGGGTTACAGATTCTTCGCTAAACATATCCAGGTCAATAAACCTGAAAGTTTCTGTTTCGCCCTGTTGGGCATATTGTGCCACCTGGCCCTCATCGAAATCGAATTGTTTGGTGCGGAGGGGAACTGAAATTGGTTCAAGGGCTTTGGTCCAGTAATAAATTGAAATGATCTGGTGGTTAGGATCAAATGCGCTCTGCTGGTAGAAATCTGTGGTGTACAAGTGACCGGTGACTTCAACTTTTAAATTCATCTCTTCAATAAATTCTCTCTTGAGGCAGTCAATGGTGCCTTCACCAAGCTCCAAACCGCCGCCACAAAATTTGGTGTAATACTTTCCACGGATGTATTCATCACTTACCAACACCTGTTTTTGGTCGTTGATCAAAATGCCATAAACCCTTATGTTGAACATAACTATTTTCTTACTTGCGTTTTGTAGAAAGAGTAGATGACGTAGGCCAGTATCAATAAAGAAAGCGACACGGGCAACCAGAACGCAACATGCGAATCGGAGAATGGAATGGGCACATTCATACCGTACACACTTGCGATAAAGATGGGAATGCTCAGGAAGATGGTGAGTGTGCTCAGTCTTTTCAACACAGCATTCTGGTTATTGCTGATGATGGAAGCATATGCATCCATGGTGCTCGTTAAAATGTTGGCGTATGTATTGGCCGTTTCAAGTGCTTGGGATGTTTCAATTACCAGGTCATCCAAAAAATCTTTTTCTTCTACATTGAGCTGTAAAAAATCGGTACGGGCTATTTTCATCATCAGCAGTTCATTGCTTCTGAGCGCTGTTACAAAATACACCAGGCTTTTTTGAATGCGCATTAGTTGTAATAATTCTTCATTACCGTTTGAATCGTACAAGCGCTGCTCTGTTGCATTTCGGCGCAGATTGATCTCTTTAAGATAATCCTGGAAATTGGTGGTGATCTTTTCAAAAATCTTCAACACCATCATATTCATCTTATCCGGACGCCGGTTTTGAAAGCTGTTCAGGAATTTTTTGATGGCTTCGTTTTCAAAGGAATTTACCGTTACAATTTGTTTGCTGGTGAGGATGATACAAATCGGAATGGTGATATAATATGCATCACTTTCGTTAAAAGAATTGTTTTCGGTGGGTGTTTTAATTACGATGAGCTTTGTTTCATCTTCCAGTTCGTAGCGGCTGCGTTCGTCAATATCGAGGGAGTCTTTCAAAAAGTCAAGCGGAATATCCAATGCATTGCTGAGCTCACTAAATTCTTCCTGTTTTAAAGGGGGTAGTACATTTACCCAGGTAGCTGCAGAGGGTTTGTCGACCGCAAGCGTTTTGTTTTCTTCTATTTTAAATGAGTTGATCATGATGCTAATTCCATTTCTCCTTTGTAAACAAATGTTGCGGGTCCGCAAAGCCAGATATTGTCAAATTCATGGTCTGACACTTTATTAAATTCCACGCTCAGGTGGCCACCAGGCGTCTTTACTTCCACCCGGTTAAATCCTCTTTCGTTGTGTGCACTCATCAGCGAGGCTGCAGTAACCCCCGTGCCACAACTGTAGGTTTCATCTTCCACTCCTCTTTCGTAGGTACGAACAAAGATGCTGTCCTCGCCTGTGTTCTCCACAAAATTTACGTTAATACCTTCTTTCACAAAATGATTGCTGTTGCGGATGGCCCTGCCAGAAGCCACTACATCGGTGCTGGCCACATTGTTACTATATTTTACATAATGCGGGGAACCTGTGTCGAGCACCGCATAACCTGAGTGTTCTTCTACCTTGCTCACGTCCTGCATTTTTAACCGCACCTGTTGGTTATGATCAATCTCCGCTTCATGCTCCCCATCCGGCGCAATAAACTTGTAAGTGAATTTATGGATCCCCATATCATAGGCAAATTTTACCAGGCATCTTCCACCGTTTCCACACATACTGCTGCTATTTCCATCCGAATTAAAGTAGATCATTTCAAAGTCGTAACCTTCTCTCAAGTTAAGCATCATGAGGCCATCTGCTCCCACACCAAAACGCCGGTGGCAAATTTTTTTGATTTGTTTTTGAGTAAGGGCATCATATTTTCCATCACGGTTATCAAGTATCACAAAATCGTTTCCTGTGCCATGGTATTTATAAAACTGTATTTGCATTGATTAGGCTATGCTGGTATTTATTGGCGAAATTCAGATGTTGCTATCTATAATTTCCAGGGTTTTTTCAATTAATTTCTCTACTGCAGCGCCACCGTCTTTGCTAAATTCACGGGTGATGCGGTTGGCCACAATTGCGCTCAATGACAAGCAATGGTGGCCTAAAACTTTGCCCATTCCGTAAATGGCAGCCGTTTCCATTTCAAAATTACTGATGCGATGCTGTCCAAAGTTAAAGCTTGTTAAGCTATCGATCAATTGTGGTTGCGTGAGGCCCATACGCAGTACCCTTCCCTGCGGACCGTAGAACCCCGGGCAGGTAACCGTGATACCCCTATGAAAGCCATCCACAAATTCTTTCAATAAACTTACGCCTGCGCCGGTGATGTAGGGTGCAGAAATACCATGATGCAGTTGCGTATGCGTGTTGAAGGAATGCATGATCTGTTTTTCTTCCTCGTTATTCTGGTGCTGGTAAAAGTTCATGAGATTATCTATCCCAAGGCCGTGGGTACTTGCAACAAAACTATCCACTGGTATCTCTTTTTGCAGGGATCCCGATGTACCCACACGAATAATATTAATAGATTGCAGGCTTTCCCTGATGGTCCTTGTTTCAAAATCAATATTTACCAACGCATCGAGTTCATTTAATACAATGTCAATATTGTCTGGCCCGATGCCGGTGCTGGTTACCGACAGGCGTTTTTTGCCCAGGTAACCGGTATGGGTAATGAACTCCCTGTGTTGATTTTTGAATTCTATTTTATCAAAATGTTTGCTTACCTCTTTCACCCTGTCAGGATCTCCAACGGTAATAACGGTTTGGGCAATCTCTTCCGGGCGGCAATTGATATGGTAGATGGCGCCCCGATCATTTATAATTAATTCTGAAGGTTCAATACTTTTCATGTGTTTGTTGTTGAAATATTTAACTGGTATTATTTACCGGGTGAACCTCTTTTGGAAATTGAAAAATTGCTCCCGGCTCATTTCATGCTGATTTTTTACAATAAGATTGTTTCTAAATACGTTTTTGAAAATATGGATAAAAATACCCTATTTTTGCCAACCTTTAAAGGGGTACGCAAGGTCCTTTGGCCGAGTGGCTAGGCAAAGCTCTGCAAAAGCTTCTACAGCGGTTCGAATCCGCTAGGGACCTCACAAAAACGGATCATCTACCCAGGTGATCCGTTTTTAATTTTTGAAAGAGTTCATAGCCGGGCCTTTGTTTCTCCTACCTTTGCGCCCAATTATTCTGTTATGAGATATGCAAAACCTGTTGGCCTGGCAGCTGCCCTGTTGTTGATCATTGTTTGTTTTTTGCCATGGACCTATCATGCTGATATTGATAAAACCTTCACCGGTTTTTTTTCTGAAAGGGGAATGTATGGCAAGCCCGGGAAGTTTTTTATCTTTTTTGCTGTGCTGAGTATTGTTTTAATATTTCTGCCGAAAATCTGGGCCAAGAGGGTACACATATTTGTTGCGGCACTTATGGTGGCTTACGCTATTAAAACTTATATACTTTTTACATCCTGCTACAATGCCTATTGCCCCGAAAAAAAGATGGGCATCTACCTTGTATTAATACTAAGTTTAGTACAGTTTGTATGTTCCCTGCTGGCAGATGTTTCTCCAAAGAAAAGAGTTGTTGGTCCGCAATAAAATCCGGTGGTATCCTCGTTCCTGTTGATTGCGGGAGCCCAGCGGGTTGTGGCCTGCATAAGTTGAAGCTGAAATAAATTAAGTCGGACTAAGGTCGTTTCAATTTATTCTTAAATACTTTTTGAAACTTTTCCACTTTAGGTTTTATTACAAACTGGCAATAGGGTGCACTACCATTTTGATTGTAATAATTCTGGTGATAGTTTTCTGCTATATAAAAAGTAGTGAATGGCTCCAGCGTGGTCACAATGGGGTCATCAAATGCGCCGGATTTGTTCAGCTCATCCCTGTATTTTTCTGCGAGCGCTTTCTGCTCTGCATTGTGGTAAAATATCACGCTGCGGTACTGCGTTCCTACATCGTTTCCCTGGCGATTCAGCGTAGTGGGATCATGTGTTTGCCAGAAAATCTCGAGCAGTTCATCAAAACTTATTTTAGCCGGGTCGTAGGTAATATTAAGGCATTCGGCATGGCCAGTGAGCCCCGTTGTTACGTCTTTGTAACTGGGGTTGTCAACATGGCCCCCACTGTAACCGCTTTCTACTTTCAGCACGCCGTTCACTTGTTGAAAAATGGCTTCGGTACACCAGAAGCAACCATTTCCAAAAGTGGCAACTGCGGTTTCAATATTTTGAGGGATAGGTTCGTTCATGGCAATAGAAGCTTTTTTGTTGGCACAACCGGTAATGGAACCGATCGCAGTAAATAATATCAGTAAAAATGTTTGCATCATCATTTTGCTACCGGGTGTTTATTTTAACCGCCTCCTGTTTTTGGAGGAGTAACAGGCAGGTTATTTTTTAACTTGTTTTCGTCCATGGTTCCTTTATCGTCCCTGACTGGAGCCGGCACAGGGGCCTGCCCTTCGGGTGTAACTTCGTTAAAAATTTTATTTACATACACCCATTTACCCGCCACCCATCTAAAGCCTTCATAGTCTCCATCGCCGATCAAGGTCCATTTTTTATTCGGCTGGTTCGATTCAGAAACGAGGTGCTCAAATACGATCATGTTCAGGTCTTTGTCGAAGGTTAACCTGGGACTTGCATCTTTTTTAAATTCCATGATGAACCTGGCCATTTTATTATTATAACCAAAGCCGCTTGTTACGCTAAACTGGCGTGCACCAAATACGGGTTTGCCATTTTGGAAACTGAGGATTTCAATTAATTTTTTATTGCTCCGGATGTTATTCTCATCATATCCGAGTAAGGTATAGTATGTTTTTGGGCCGTCTTTTGTTTCCACCAGTTTGTAATACACCGCACCCATCCAGCCGAAATTATCAGCGATGGTATCTGCCATATTGTTCGTGATATCCGATTTGTCGATGAGTGGAAATAATTTCAAGGAGCCATCAGCAGTTTTTATTTGTATGGCACCGTGCTGACGAATTACATTGTCGTTGATCACCATTTGCCAGGTGAAAATTCTGAAACTGCTGTCAGAAGGATATAATTTTGAAATTGTAAAAAGGGAATCAAATGGATACTGAAAAGAATTTTTTGTTTTGAGTGCTCTCACAAAGGTTTTTGTAAATAAACTGTCTGCTATAAACCTGTCGGAAGAATTGATACCACGAATGATTTTTAATGCGTATTGTTGAAGTGTATCTTCTTTTTTTACCAGGGCCGCATAATCTGCTTTAGAAATCGATTGCGCAGTCGCTGAAAAAATGATGGAACAAAATATAACCAGCAGGGTGAAAAATTTCATAGGCTTAAAATTAGTTATAATTCGGTGATTCAGTGCTTTGTGCCTAAACAGGGCACTTAATTTTAACTAAAGCTTATCAGCCATTTCAATGATTTGCTGCGTCATTTTTTGCCAGCTGTATTTTTTCTTTTCCTGTAATAAACCCGGTAAATAATGCTGGGTTCCTTTGTTAAAAAATGTAACAATTCCTTTTGCTATTGAAGCGGCATCTGGTTCGGTAACAATCCCGGCTATATCGTTCGGCACCATGGCAGCTAGTGCACCCACATCGGTTACCAGCATCGGTATTTCAAAATGATAAGCAAGTGGTGTTAACCCGCTTTGGGTGGCATTGCGGTAGGGTTGCACCACCAGGTCGGCTGCGCAGAGGTAATATTTTATTTCGCTGTCGGCAATAAAGGATGTTTTTAAAATCAACTGGTCTTGTATGCGCAGTTTTTCCACCAGGTCCTCATAAGTTTTTTTGTCATCATAAAATTCACCGGCTACCAGCAATTGCATGTCGGGCAATTTTTCTTTTAGCAGGGGCATTGCATTGAGCAGAATATCCAGGCCTTTGTATTTCCTGATAAATCCAAAGAATAGAATGATCTTTTTGGTGGGATCGATTCCCAACTGCTGCCTTGCGGCCTCCTTCGATATTTTTTCTCCAAAATTATCGTACAAGGGATGCGGTATAAAAGCGGCGGGTTTATTGTTGTCGAAAATGTTAAGATCCGCTAATACTTTTTCACTCATAGTTACAAATGCATCCACTGGCTTCATAAAATACCGGGTGAATATTTTATCGCCGGCTCTTTTTTCATGGGGAAGCACATTGTCGGCAATGCAGATTACTTTACTGTGCCGGTTCTTTTTGGCTATCCGCAAAATGGTTCCAAAGCAGGGGCCCATAAAAGGCAGCCAGTACCGTACTATGATGATATCCGGTTTTTCATATTTTATTTGATTGCCCACTTTAATCCAGTTGAGGGGATTGACTGAATTGATTACAACTTTTATATTAAGCTCTTTGGGGGCAGGCTCCGTAGAATATTGCGAACTGCCAGGAAATAAAAAAGAAGGGTATTGAAGAGAGAATGTATATATGGTTACATCGTGTCCTTCGGCCATTAATTGCCGGGCAAGCCGCTCATTAAATGTGCTCATACCGCCCCCGCGCAGCGGGTAGGCCGGACCTATGATGATGATTTTTTTCTTATGATTCGCTGATGACACTTATAGTGCAGATTAAAACGATTATTTAAAATTGTTGCTGTACACTTTTCTTTTGAAAGAGTCACGGTCACCGAAGAAATGAATCATTCCAACTTCAATATTTGCTGCCCGTAAATAATTTTGGAGTTGTAACACATGTGCAGGGAGTTAAATTCCTAAAATCTATTTAATCCGTGTATTCCTTGTATCTACAACCCCGCCTTCGTTTCTATCAGGTAACTATTTCGTTCACTTGAATTGCGGGCAAACAGTTCGCCGAGGAAGCCTGCCAGGAATAGTTGCACACCAATTACTAATGAAATGATGCCGATATAAAACAGCGGCCTGTCCGTCATATTATATTTTTGAAAAGCAAATTTGGCGATAAACAGGTAGGTCCAGATTGCAAAACCGGTTAAAAACACGATGGTTCCCCAAAGGCCGAAAAAATGCATGGGCCTTTTACCGAATTTGCCAACAAACATGATGGAAAACAGATCCAGAAATCCATTGATAAATCGCTCCCAGCCAAACTTGGTTACACCAAACTTTCTTGCCCTGTGTTCTACCACTTTTTCGCCGATTTTTCTAAAGCCCGCCCATTTGGCCAGGATTGGAATATAACGATGCATTTCGCCGTACACCTCTATACTTTTTACTACTTTTTTTCGATAGCTTTTGAGGCCGCAGTTGAAGTCGTGTAATTTAATGCCTGAGCTTTTGCGGGCAGCTGCATTAAAGAGTTTGGAGGGAATATTTTTGGTAAGGGTATTGTCGTATCTTTTTTTCTTCCAGCCGCTCACCATATCATATCCGTCCTGCAGAATCATTTTCCTGAGTTCAGGAATTTCATCGGGGCTATCCTGCATGTCGGCATCCATAGTAATAACCACTTCTCCCTGCGCAGCTTTGAAGCCTTCATTGAGCGCTGCACTTTTGCCGTAGTTGCGTTGAAACTTTATGCCTTTAATGTTGGCATTTGCTGCACGCAATTGCTCAATTACTTTCCATGAATCATCGGTGCTGCCATCATCTACCATGATCACTTCGTAGCTGTATCCATTCTCCTGCATCACCCTTTCAATCCATGCCGCAAGTTCAGGGAGTGATTCATCTTCGTTAAATAAAGGAATTACAATTGAAAGATCCATGTTCAATTTTTTATGAGAAAGCCCTTAAGCCACTGCAAATTTAGTTTTTAATATACTTGAAAAATATGGTAGCCAACACGGTCATCAGCGTTCCCACTCCAAGATAAGCAAACACGGTTGACATTACATAGGCAGGCACTACCATTTTTTTGTAGGTGCCGATATGTTTTTCAACATCCCCGGCTGTATAATCCGGGTTCTGCAATAACTGCTTCCTCATTGTTTCAATCATCTCAGCTTTGAAGCCAGTGTTTATCTGCAGGAAAAGAAAATTAGCACACACCATCATGAGTGTTACTACAATAAAACATTTAAACCCCTGGGCAAAGTAATTTCTGAATGATTGATCTTCAGGTGCTGAATGCCTGTTAAAATCGTGCAATGTCCAAAAGATGCCCACCGCATAAATTGCATAAGCAGCAAGGTGCACAGGGTTGTCAAAACTTTTGTAGATGGCGTATACCGCTGCAGAAAGTATAATGATCATTCCTCCTGTTATCAATCCTTTGATGGTTGGGTTAAAGATTCTCATGAATTTAATACCAACTGTTTTTTATTGATGATACCAACTACTTTTCCTTTTAACTGCTGCCCAACGAAAGGATTATTTTTTGATGCTGATTTAATATGCGCTTCTTCAAATTCGTATTCAACATCCGGAACGTAAAGCGTTAGTATTGCCAGGTCGCCCTCTTTGATTTCGGGAATCGGCAGGCCGAATAATTTCCTGGGGGTTACAGCCATTTGTTCTGCGAGGAAATGATAGCCCCTTGCAAATTTGCCCGCTACACCATACACTGCCTCCAGGCTGCTGCTACCATATTTTGCATATTCAAACTCACAGGTTTTATCATCCCAGTGTTGTGGCTGGTGATGAGAGGCGATGCAATCGATGAGGCCGTCGTGATAAGCTTTTTGCAAAGCCGCCTTGTCGGATGCGGTGCGAAGCGGTGGATTTAATTTAAGATTGGTATCATAGTGCTGTAAATCTTCATCGCAAAACAATAAGTGCATTGGCGACACAGAACAGGTAACGTTTAGTTTCTGTGCTTTGGCAGCGGTGATCAACTCCATTCCTCTTTCTGTTGACACCCCGGTAATATGTAGCCTCGATTGTGTGTAACGAACCAATTCTATATCTCTTGCAATCATCAGCTCTTCAGCAATGGCTGGTTTGCCGGGCAAACCAAGTTGCGTACTTACAAGTCCCTCATTCATCAGCCCGTGCGGGCTGATGCTTTTATCGTCAGGCATTTGAATAATCTGTGCTCCGAGTGGCAACACGTATTGAAGTGCTTTTATTAAAATGTCGGCACTTTGAATGGATTTAGTGCCGTCTCCAAAAGCAATCGCACCACTTTGCGCCATGTCATACATTTCGCTAAGCTCTTTGCCTTCAACATTTTTTGTAACCGATCCTATCGGGTGAATATTTACAGGAAGATTGGCAGATTTTTGTGCGATAAATTCTACCGTGGATTTTCCACTGATGCTGGGATTGGTGTTGGGTGTGAGGAGAACGTCGGTGAAGCCGCCGGCTGCGGCTGCTGCGGCACCTGATTCAAGGGTTTCCCGGTGCTCGTAACCCGGTTCGCCAAAACTTGTAAAACAGTCTACCCATCCAATGCTCACATACAAATTTGGTACTTCTATTATTTTATCTGCGGCAATGGTAATATCATCTGAAATCTGGTGAATGAAACCATCCACCACTAAAATATCTTTAACCTGCGCTTGAAGTGGGGAAGTAGAACCCGAGATAGTGGCCTGCTTTATTAAAACCTTCATTGTATTTTAGGATTGTGCAAATATAAAGGTTTCAGAGGGTTCAGAGGTTCCAGGGGTTCAAAAGGTTTCAACCAGGCGATGTGAATACCAGCCTCGGAAAGGCTCTAATGCAACATAATTGAAGCCTTTATTCTTTGTGCCTCTTTGGGTCTTAGCGCCCTCGTGACCTGCAACTACACGTTAAACCTGAAATGCATCACATCCCCGTCTTTCACCAGGTATTCTTTGCCTTCAATTCTTAATTTACCATTATCCCTGCAGGCCGCTTCAGAACCATAATGAACAAAGTCTTCGTAAGATATCACTTCGGCCTTGATAAACCCTTTTTCAAAATCTGTATGTATTACGCTGGCAGCCTGTGGAGCTTTCCATCCCTTATGAATGGTCCATGCTCTTACTTCCTGCACGCCCGCGGTAAAGTAGGTAGAAAGGTTCAGCAATTTATAAGTAGAATGTATCAAACGATCCAGGGCAGGTTCCGTCATTTTATATTCTTCCATGAACATTGCCTTGTCTTCCGGATTGTCAAATTCGGCGATTTGTGCTTCAATGGCATTGGTCATGATGATCACCTCATTGCCTTCGTGCTTTACTGCTTCTATCAATGCATCGGAATATTTATTGCCTGTATGCATACTCGCTTCATCTACGTTGGCCACATATAGTACGGGCTTATCTGTCAGTAAAAACAGATCAGCAATAGCCGGCTTCTCTTCTTTAGCAAGACCTAAGGAGATAATATTTTTACCCTGCTCCAGGTGCGCTTTGCAACGAACCAGGATGTCTAATTCCACTTTTGCTTTTGGATCTGTTTTGGCAATTTTTTCTGTGCGCTGAATTTTTTTCTCTACACTTTCCAGGTCTTTCAACTGCAGTTCAGTTTCAATGATCTCTTTATCACCCACCGGGTTGATGGGGCCTTCGTCTCTTAAAATATTTTCATCTTCAAAGCAACGGATCACCTGGATGATGGCATCTACCTCACGAATATTTGCCAGGAACTTATTACCCAATCCTTCTCCTTTGCTTGCACCACGCACAAGCCCGGCAATATCTACAATTTCAATTTGTGTAGGCACCACTCGTTCCGGTTTCACCAGTTCTTCCAGTTTATTCAGTCTTGGATCGGGCACATTCACCAAACCGGTATTGGGTTCAATGGTGCAAAAACGATAGTTGCTTGCCTGCGCTTTTGCGCTATTGCTTACTGCATTGAATAATGTTGATTTTCCTACGTTGGGTAATCCTACGATGCCTGCTTGAAGTGCCATGTTGATTGATGAACGCAGTCGACAGACCATCGTCGATAGTCCATAGACCTGTTCAAATATTTAATTTTCTAAATAAAATTCTATTGATGCAAAAGGCTATGGTCTATAGTCCATCGACTATTGACCGCCTTTTTTTCGGCTGCAAAGGTAAGGCATAGCATTTTGTTTTCGGGCAGAAACTGTATCTTCCATTTTCTATTACAGGCAATTGTTTCAGAAACCAAATGGTAGATATAACCACCTGAATTTCTGGAACTTTGTAAACTTCTTGAACCTTTTTTTATGGCTTTAAGCAAAATCTGGAGTGCTTTTATCATCATTGCTATTGTTGTTGCGGGTATTAAAGCCCTTGTTTCCCCCGATGGAAGAACCATTTTTACCCAAATGGTAACGGGCAAGGCAGGTGATACCATCAGGTTAAAAACTGTTGATACCCTTAGTGTGGGGCCGGCGGTGCTGGCAAAAGTGGATAGCATGAAAGTGTTAAAAGAAGGGGATCGCAACACCAGCAGGTACGCAGGAGATAAATTACTTATTTATAAAATGCAGTCGGCAGATGGCATTATCGAAACCTGCCAAACGGCGGTTACGCTGTGCCTGCGTTTGATTGGTTTTATGGCTTTGTTTATGGGTTTGATGAATATTGCCGAAAGAGCGGGTGGGGTAAGGGTGCTGTCAAGAATCATTGGTCCTTTTTTCTCCAGGATCTTTCCCGATATTCCGAAAGGTCACCCTTCTTTTGGGCATATGACGATGAATTTTTCTGCGAATCTGCTTGGGCTTGATAATGCAGCAACACCTTTCGGTATAAAAGCAATGGAAAGCCTGCAGGAACTCAATCCAAATAAGGCCGTGGCCAGCAACCCGCAGATCATGTTCCTATGCCTGCACGCATCAGGGCTTACGTTGATTCCGGTAAGTATTATCGCCATGCGATCTGCAACGGGTGCAGAAAACCCCATGGATATTTTTGTCCCTTGTATGATCGCCACGTTTGCCGCTACAATGGCAGCTATGATCATTGTAAGTTTTAAACAAAAGATCAATTTGTTCCAACCTGTGATCCTTGCCTGGGTGGGTGGTATTTCAGCCATCATTGCGGCCCTGGTGGTTTATATAAAAAGTTTAGACAGTGAATCCGTGCAGGTATTTTCGGGCAACCTGAGCAGTGGGCTGATACTGCTGATATTTATTGCCATTGTACTGGGTGGCTTATACAAGCGGATCGACATTTTTGATGCTTTTGTAGAAGGAGCAAAAGGGGGATTTGAAACCGCTGTGAGAATTATTCCCTACCTGGTGGGCATGTTGGTGGCCATAAGTTTGTTGCGTACGAGCGGCTGCTTCGATCTGCTGATAGATGGTATGAAAACATTTTTTGCCATGCTGGGCGCTGATACCCGTTTTGTGGATGGATTGCCTACGGCATTGATCAAACCATTTAGTGGCGGTGGTGCAAGAGGTATGATGGTGGAAACGATGAAGGTTCATGGCCCGGATTCTTTTGCCGGTAGGTTGGCCTGTATTTTACAAGGCAGCAGCGATACCACTTTTTATGTGATAGCGGTTTATTTTGGGGCGGTGGCCGTTAAAAACACCAGGTATTCGGTAGGTGCTATGTTACTGGCCGACCTGGTGGGGATCATAACGAGTATTGTACTTTGTTATTTCTTTTTTGGATAAGAACAATTGCAGATTTACCGTATAATCAGGATTGGTTTTAAATCACAAGTAAAGTTTTTTGAGTAAACACAGGCTACAAAAAAAGAGGCCGTCCTTTTGAGACAGCCTCTTTTTTTTGTTAGGTATTAAGAAAAACGAACTACTTACCTGTTAATAGCAAAGGAAATATAAGGTTTTGTAGCAGTAGCGCTAGAACCTTTGTAACCCATTGCAAAAGCGGTATAGGTTCTCCTGTTGATCACCGTATTACCGCTGGCATAAGTGGCAAGCGCAGTTGACGTGGGAGAAGCACCCGTTTCACGAATAGACCAGGTTTGCGAAGCAGTGGACCCCGGCATGGTAAACACTACACCAGCACTGTTGTAAGCAATACCGGTAGCAACCAGCGTTGTTCCAAAATACAGATCTGCAAATGGTACATTAGGCATTAGGTTTACAAACCTGTAGGTAAGCCCGTCTGTTGGATATTTAGCGAACACATCTTCCACCACAACAGATTTAGTTCTGGTAAAAGTGTCTGACACCAGTATTGATTGGGCCTTTCCTGCTTCTACCGTGAAATTAGTAGTGTACAATACTATTGAATCCACATTCGTATTCTTTTTAGGAATAGCAATGGTGAGTTTTCTTTGTCCCGGCTCTACCAACAGGTAATCGCCAAAGTTGGAACCTGTGGTATTATAGCCGCCGCCCGGGTAGGGGGTGCGACCTGTGATAACGCTGCTCACACGCACATCATCGATAGATAATTGAACCCCGGGATTGGTGGTATAGGCGCTGGCATATATCACTTTTAACCTGGCATCATCAGCACCCACAAAGCCATAAGGGGCCTCGTCCACATCCGTTTTTTCGCAACCTGCCATTGAGAGAGCGCATACTGCCAATAAGGGAATTAGTTTTATATATTTCATAATAATTCGTTTTAAAATTGATTATTGGGTGATCCAAAGTTCTTTAGTGTGATAGTCCAGCGCAGTAGCACCTATCCTTTCTAGTTCAAGAATATTCCACACGTATTCGGAATTGAACCTTGGACGCATGCGTTGAACTGTTTTGCCGCCATTATCCGGGAAAAGATCGGTAGGTATTACAAAATCCCTGTACACCTGGTTACCAGTTGCCGGGTCAGTATCGGTGTAATGGTAGCGGCGCATATCCAGCCAGGTTTCCAGCGCACCATGAGCGAATAAGGAAATATATTTTTGCAACATGATCTTACTTAAATTGAGTCCGGCAGGAGTTGCTGGAACAATAGCAGTATTGTTCATGTAAGCGGCCTTCATTGCAGGGGTAATTTCTTTGCCGGCAATTACGCCTGCAGAAAAAGTGGAGGTGAGCATATCAAAATTTTTGCTGATGCCCTCTCTATAAGCTGCCAGCGCTGCTCCAGGGTTGTTTCTACGCCACTCGGCTTCTGCAATGAGGAAATACATTTCAGAAGCAGTCATGATAGGAAACGGTGCCTCATTCCGGAAAATGAAATTTCCTTTCTGTACATTGGTGGGAGTTGGCGGTGCATTAGTGGCTGTTGGATTCTGACTTGCTCCCCAGAAGTTTTCCGGCCGCTCAGTAACAGGCAATGAATTTGTTTGTCCTATCACAGGTGTTACTCCTTTAATAGTGCCTGCAGTATTGCCCCTTAACATATACCATGCCCTGGGGTCTTCTACTCCTGCAAATTCAGCATTGGTGCCATTCATCAGGTTGGCAATGAACGATGCCTGCCTGATAGCTGTAGGTGATGTTACGCCAGTTCCGTTCAGGTTGTTCCTAAAGGGTCCAAAGAAGTTGTTGGTGGCACCTATAGCTGTTGCAGCAAATTTTACCATGGCATTATCAGCATTGTCGAGCATTGCCAGGTTAGCATAATGTACCACTGAGTCTGCGTGGTAATCGGCTTTATTGCTAAAATGGTTATGGTACCTGGCTAATACACCGTACACAAATTTTTTCCATTTGTTTACATCACCATTGTACATGTATTCATCGCCTAATGCAAGGTTTGCCTGGCTGGCTGCACCACCAGTATTGTTTAAATTTTCCAAAGCCTCAAAACATAGTTTTCTTACATGCTCGTAAACTTCTTCTTGTGTATCGTATTTAAATGTGAGAAGGCTGGTGTTGAATGACTCTTTTAAAATCACTTCGCCATGGTAATCTGTAAGTGTTAACCAACTCCATGCAGAAATGGCTTTACCAACACCTACATAATCCCATTTTTGTTCTTCGGCACCCCATTCTATCATTCTTTCATTGTTCTGGCCAATATCGTAATAATGCATTCTCCAGATACTTTGGGCCACATCCGTATTGGTATGTCCCATCCGGTCGAAATTGCTTTGAGGGTTATAAAATGCAAAATTTTGAATATAAGCGCCAATGTACCTGATATCATTCATAGTACCGTGGCCGGCATAGTTTGCTGCCATAGCCGAAATGATCTGTGGCAGCAGGGTTTCCACGGGAACCCTCACCGAGGCATTCGGATTTTGATAGGCGTCGTCTATCTTTTTTGTACATGATAGTCCGCTATGAATTACCAGGGCGAACATCATGAACTTTATAATATTTTTTCTCATCTGTAAAAGATTTAGGTTTTTTAAAAATTAGCTTTTAAACCAAAATTGATTCCAATGGGAGCACCGGTGTTCGAAAAATCAAAACCGAAACCACCAACACCTCTTGTACCGGCATTATTACCATTCGACTGCGGGTCTGCACCTGTATAATTGGTCAACAACACAGGATCTGTAACGGTAACGAATACACTTAAAGATTTGAGGAAATTAAGTTTGTCCGTTACAGACTTGCCAAAACGATAGTACAAAGATGCATCACGGAGCCTGAGCCAGTTAACATCTTTTTGAATGAATTCTTCTTCTGGCATGGTGGTGTAATATGCCTGGTTGAAAGCAGGCGTTATTGAAATGGTATTTTTTGTTGGATTGTCTGTATTTTCCAGGCCATCTCTCAATACCCCTTCCACTACCCTTGGTGTGTACCTGTCGTAGGTTCTCCAGCTTCTGCCGATGCCAGTAAGGTAATCTTCGGTGGCGTTAAAGATGTCGCCACCCATTTTAAGATCCCAGAGGAAGCTGAGGGTGAAATTGCCGAATGTCATCCTGTTTAACCATCCCAGGGTAAAGTCTGGAGTACGATCACCCCTTACTTTAAATGTGGCATCAATTACGGGTAATCCTGTTAATGGATCAATCAATACCTGGCCTTTTGTATTCCGCAAATAACCATAGCTGGTAATGGTAGTAGTAGAACCACCAACCACCAGGCCACCTCTTGCATTACCATACAACCATGTGTCGCTCAGGTAAAACTCCGGAACATTGGCAGGCAGGCTCAATACTTCATTCCACATCCTATTGAAGTTGAAACGGGTATTCCAGCCAAATTTTGAATTTTTAACCACATCAAGTTCCAATGCAATTTCCACGCCCTGGTTGCGGGTAGAGCCAACGTTGAGCGTATTTAACACAAACCCGGTACCATAGCTGGCCCTGAAGTTTTCAACGATCAATCTTTTATTTTCCGTATTATAATATGTTGCATCGACACTCAGGCGATTGTTGAAAGCTCTAAACTCGGTACCCATTTCGTACGTGCTTTGCTGTTCTGGCTCCAATAATGGATTATTGTTTTCAAAACTGTAGTAGAACCCGCCGCCACTGCCAAGATTGATGTTAAATACTGATTGGTTGGCATATGGAGAACTGGAACGGGCAGTGCTTGCCAATGAACCCCTTAGTTTCCAGTAGTTGAACAGGTTTGATTTGATGCCGGGTATGATATCAGACATGATCAAACTTAAACTTCCTGCAGGATAATTATATTTCCTGTTTGCCTTAGGGAAGATGGAACTTTCTTCAAACCTGTGAGAATAGGTAAGGAACACCATTTTGTTCCAGTTGAGTGCAAGTTCACCAAAATATGCATTTGATCTGCGGATGCTGTAATTAGGAAGGCCTTTAAGTGTGTTGTTATTAAGGCGAATTCTTGTAGCAGGGTCTGTATTGTTACTGTCGCTGCGGTTCATATCTGTAAGGTTGGTGCCGGTTACAGCCCATGCCTGTGTTTCATAGTCCTGCCACATATTACCCACCATCAACCTTGTACCAAATTTGCCAAAGTCTTTCCTGGCAGTGGCGGTAATGGTGTGGTTGTAACCATAATAATCCCTGTAATAATTCCTGAGTTTTCCTTTTTCTGCCCTTGCCAAAGCAAATGACATAGAGTCATAACGCTGCCAACCATCAGTACTATATGTATCATACCCAAAGCGACCATTAATGTCCAGCCATTTGGTGGCTTTAATGTTTACGCCGAGTGTGGCAAGCATCCTGTCTGTTTCATCATGGCTCCTGTTTCTATATACAGAGAAAAACGGGTTGTCAAAATCGTTATTAGGATTGGCACTGAAAAGCGGGAGTTTTTGGCCATTGTCATCAGCCCATACCCTGATATCGTTGTCTGCCGGCCAGCCCAGTAGAGATAGGATATAACCGGTGGTTGTAGCACCGGAACCCATACCCCTGATGGGTTTATCGTTATCTGTTTTTATATAAGTGATAGATGGACTTATTTCAAGGAACTTCCCGATTTTGGTAGTATTAGATAAGCGGAAGTTGTACCTGTTATAACTGTTTGCAGGTATAGCAGCTTCCTGGTTGAATAAGGAAGTAGAGAAACGGAAGCTCGCATTTTTTTTGCCGTATTCAAGGCTCAGGTTGTGGGTTTGAGAGAAACCTGTTTCAAAAAAGTTGTGCAGGTTATTAAAGCGCTTTTCATTGGTGAAGCGTGGTCCAAAATAACTGAAGATGTCTATCGGTTGTCCGTTGGTACCACCTGAATAGGCAGTCATAATATTTGGCAAACGATTGAATTTTTCGAAACGGAAGCTGTTATCATAACTCACCGCAAGTTTGCCATTTGGTTTAGCTTTTTTGGTAGTGATGATGATGGCACCGCTACTGGCCTGGCTGCCATAAAGCGCTGTAGCTTCTGGACCTTTCAGCACAGTGATGCTCTCAATGTCATTCGGGTTAAGATCAGAGATCCTGTTATTATAGTCGTTGGCCCTGTTGGCGTTGGCAGGGTTATCTGCAAGGCCTAGTGAAGCACCACCGCCGCCTTCCCCCATTGTGGAGTTGTCGGCAATAATACCATCCACTACAAAAAGTGGACTGTTATCAAGAGACAGTGAATTGAAACCTCTTAGAACGATTTGAGAGCTGGCACCGGCCATACCGCTGGAAGAGTTGATGGTTAAACCCGCTACACGACCTTGTAATGCATTCACAAAATTCTCCCGCTGGGTTTGCTGAATTTCTTCACCCTCTACTTTTTGTACAGAATAACCCAATTCCTTTGGATTACGTTTAATGTCCATCGCAGTTACCACCACTTCTTCCAGTTCTTTCTGTTTTAAAGAAAGACTAATGTCGATCTGCGAACGATTACCGACAGATACCTCCCGGCTCGTATAGTCCACGTACGAAAAAATAAGTGATTGGTTGCTGGAGGCCCTGATGGTAAAATCACCATTTGAATTGGTGGTTGTTACATTGTTGGTACCCTTTACGGTAACTGTAACACCGCTCATGGGGTTTCCTCCGTCGCCGGTAACCCTACCGGATACAATTTTTTCCTGTGCCATTGCGGGGATCGAAAACACCAGCAATAAACTGAGGAAAAACTTAAAACGTAGCAGTTTTCTCATAACATCTGTTTTTGTTTTTGTTTAAGAAGTTTGAAACTATAGCAATAAAAAATTCTCAGTTACAGTACGGTTATTCCAGCTTTAATATAGGGTTGTAATTTTGGATCGGTTGGATCAAGTTCTGTGATCAATACATCAATTTTTCCGAGTTCGCACACATGAATTGGTTGGCGTGTATTGAGCTTTTCAGCGATCGTTAAACAAATCACCTTATCACTTGATGCCATCATCTGTTGTTTCAACTGTGCCACGTCCCAATCATTATCTGTAATACCATCCTGCACGCTAAGTGCATTGATACCAAGAATGCAGAGATCGGCTCTTATAGATTTTATCCTCGACAGTGCATCAGCCCCAGTGGTAATTTTAGCGGTTTTAGATAGTTTGTCGCCCAATACAATTACATCAATACTTGGGTGCGACATATATTCCACGATTGCCGGAATGCTGCCTGAAATAAAAGTGGCGTTAAGGTCGGCAGGAAGCGCATGGGCCATTTCTAGTATGGTAGTGCCACCCCCGGTTAACACAAACATCCCGTCTTTAATAAGTGAAACCGCTTTTTGAGCAATGGTTTGTTTGCTACCCTTTGCATAAATGCTGTCGTAAGTATTAGTAACCTGGTCAAATGATTGGGAAAGGGCGCCGCCATGCACTTTTATCAATTTGCCGGTTTCTGAAAGTTCCTGCAAATCCCTTCGGATGGTATCCTCCGATACCCGCATTTCTGAACTTAATGCGGTAGATAACACTTTATTGTGCAGGTTTACCTGGTGAAGAATGTAGGCTTGTCGTTCCCTTTTAAGCATGCAATCGTTTTGAACTAAAGGCCAATTTAGTTAAAGAATTGCAAAAACACGCAGCTATGTGGAAAAAGATTGCAGAAATGTGCAAAAAGCCGCATTTTTTAATTTCCTGTGCTATCTTCTTCTTCAGCCACTTTAAAATATTCGCCAAAGCTGTTTACGAGTTGGTAGGCTTTGTAAATATTGCGGTTAAAACGGTTGCCCATAACAATAATTACCACGTCCTGGTCGAGGAGCCTCACAAATGCTGCATTGTTACCATGCCACCATCCGTTGTGGAAAATAACTTTGCTGCCGTTGGGGTACAGGTTCATCCTCCAACCCAGGCCATAATTTTTAATGCCTGGTTTTTCATTGCTATAAGCTGTGTATGCCTGCTCCAACATGGCAGCATTACATATGAGGTTGGCAGAAAGCGCCCGGTGCCATTTTAATAGATCCTGTGCCGTGCTGAATATATTTTTGTCGCCGTAAACTTCCTCCAGGTTTCCGTAATCCATGAGGTCACCCTTCCAGTCGTAGCTGTTGGTGGCTGCAGATGAATCGGCCCTCGTGTACACGAAACTGTTTTTCATGCCCAACGGGTCAAAAAAATATTCTTTCATATAAGCCGGGTAGGAGAGGCCCGACAGCTTTTCAATTAAAAGCGCAAGCAGGGCATAATTGGTATTACAATAACTGAAATGGGTGTTAGGCTTGCCTATATTTTCAAGGCTGTCTTTTTTGGACACCAGGATATTAAATAAGTCCTGGTTGCTGAGCGTGAGAGAATCTTTCCAGGTTGTTTTGTCGATAAAATGTACATAGTTTGGAAGGCCGCTGCGGTGGTTGAGCAGGCTGCGTATGGTTACACCGGGGTAATTGAAAGAAGTTAGATATTTGCTGAGTTCATCATCAATATTCAACAGGCTGTCCTGCCACATTTTTACTACTGCCATGGCGGTAAAAGTTTTACTCACCGAAGCCACGTGAAATGGAGTTGATGCATTAATGCTGTCATTGGAGCCCAAAGGATTTACACCCTTATATTTTTCAAAAATGATATTGCCTTTTTTGGCAACGAGCATACCGCCGTTGAAAGTGGTAGGAGCCAGCATGGAATCGTACCAGAGTGTGCAGGCCATTTGTAGCTGGTTTTTTTCTTCGGCTGATAATTCTCCGGCAGGCGGTAATTGAATCAGGTCGATCTTGTTTTTAGCGCCGGGATCCACATCCTTACTCTCTGATCTGCACCCATGCATAGGCAACATGATAGCGGGTGCCAGCAATAGATAAATGAAATGGTAAGCAATGGTGTTTTTAAGCTGGTTCAGCATAGAATGTTTACATGTGAATAGAATATATTTGCGCAAAATAAGCAATACCATTTGTATGGCCGACAAAAAAAGTACCAGTTATCCCAAGGAAAAAATTAATATCCTTTTTTTGGAAAATATAAGTGATGTGGCTGTGAGGCAGTTCGAAGAAGCCGGTTATACCAGTGTTCGCAAATTAACAGGTGCGGTGAGTGAGGAAGAATTAAAAAAAGAAATAAAAAATGTTCATATACTCGGTATCCGTAGTAAAACCCAGGTAACTTCTTCCATTTTAAATGCAGCCCAGAAGTTGCAGGCCATCGGTTGTTTCTGCATCGGTGTAAACCAGGTAAACCTTGATGCAGCTACGCAGGCGGGCGTTGCAGTTTTTAATGCTCCCTATAGCAATACAAGAAGTGTGGCAGAACTGGTGATTGGCGCCAGCATTTTATTGGTAAGAAAAGTGTTGGATAAAAACAAAGCAGCACACGAAGGGCAGTGGATGAAAGATGCAAGCGGCGCTCATGAGTTGCGTGGAAAAACAATGGGCATTATTGGTTATGGAAATATCGGCAGCCAGGTAAGTGTACTGGCCGAAGCGCTGGGGATGAAAGTACTTTTTTATGATGCTGAAACCAAGTTGCCTCTGGGTAATGCAAGCGATAGTAAATCATTAAAAGACCTGTTGCAGCAATCGGATGTGGTTACACTGCATGTGCCCGATATTGAATCCACCAAAAACCTCATCAACAAATTTACGCTTGCTCAATTTAAAAAAGGTGCTGTACTCATCAATTATGCAAGGGGAACTGTTGTAGATATCGTTGCCTTAAAAAAAGCGATTGAAAAAGGACATATCGGTGGTGCTGCTGTTGATGTTTTTCC
>CBFGLL010000007.1:0-23830 GCA_965649585.1 uncultured Chitinophagaceae bacterium
TTTCCCATTGATACAGGTCGCCATATAAATTGCCTAAAATGTTTTTAGGAACGCTCCAGGTAGGGATGATGCTCTCCGCTTTTTTTGCATAGTAGATAGCACTGTCGTACTTGTTTTGGTACTCCATTAAATAACTCATGGTTACATACAGGTAGGCTGCCCGGTCTTCTATGGCCAGCGCCTCTCTCAATAGTTGCTCTGCGGCTCCGTACTTTTCATAATTTTCGTAACGGATATAGCTGAAGGCCTTGTGAAAATTTGCCATTACCCGGTCATTCTTTTTGCGGGGATCACCGGGAACTAACAAGCTGTCCGCAAGTTCTGCTTCAATACCTGCGTTGAAGTAGGTATGGGCGGGGGGCATTTCACTTTTTCCCTTGAGGTATTCATTTAGCACCAGCTGGCTTCTTGTTTCCAATGCTTCGGCCAGGTGATTTTGTAAACCCTGCTTGATTTCCTGTGCTGCGGGCACATTCATTTTTGCCAGCGCATAAATTATTCCCAGCGATGAGGAGTCGCCGGGGTATAAATTTCCGTTTAATAAAAAACGATTGTAGTCATCAATATATGCCTGCAACCTGGCAGAGATGATCGTGTCTTCATCTCCCATACCCCTGCTGGCGAGGCTATTACTGTATGTTTTATTCAGTATCAATGCGAGCCCGGCTTCCCTTGTGGCTGCATCCACTTCTGCAAATACCTGCTGTTGATCCTGCGAGCTGATAACAGGGTTTTGTTTTCCACGGGTAGCAGCAGATACTCTTTTTTGTGTGAAGTTTTTTAATTCATCAAATGTTACTTTGTTATCTGCGGGAGCATCTGCCATGCCCATAAGGCCTTGTACCAGGTACCACGAAAACAACCCGTGGCCAACGGAATCTGCTTCATAAGAAAGTTCGTTAACGCCGCAGCCCAGCATCTTGTTGATGTTTACAAATCCATTACTGATATTTTCCTGCGCTTTTAATACGCCATCTTTGCGCACATCAAAACCTGCATGACATGCATCCATGATGAGTGACACTTTCACTTTTTTTACCGACGCCAGCCGGGAAGTATAAAGATTCAGGTCGGCTAACTTCAAGGTGCCACCCGTGCCATAATAATTACGGGTATCAGATGCATCCCAGGCAAGAAAAAATGCTTCATCAAAATCGGCCACCGTTTGTACGTCGCCATGACCGGCAAAATATAATACCAGTTCATCGCCCGGGCTCAGCCATTTCATTAAGTCGTGGATGGAATTGTAAATGCGCCCGGAGGTTGCAACACTGTCCGCCAGCAAAAAAACATTTTCCTTCGGAAATTTTCGTGCTGCCAGCAGGTAATCAAAAATGAGGGCAGCATCTTTATTGGCATATTTCAGGCGAAGTTGCTCGCTGTTATAATCTGAAATGCCCACTACCAATGCAGCTTTTCGTTTTCCAGAGTCGCCTTTTAAGGGATTGTTTTGCGCTTTTTTATAGGGCAATACAATATTGCCACGTTCCTGGCACCAGGCAGCACTGCTAATAAAAATTCCCAGAAAAAATAAAATAATGCAACGCAAGGGCATGTGGTAGCAAAGGTTGTTAGAGTAACTAAAACTAAGCAATTATCAGTTAGGATGAGTTGAAAGCAGCGCTGCTTCCATAAAACAAAACAGGCTTTAACCTGGGATTATGTTTTTTTTGGCATGATAAAGGCGGAAGCTGTGAGGTGATTTCCTAAGTGCGGGTAGGCTGCAGCCCGGCTTATGTGATATTTAATACGATAATTTTGCAGATCAAATTATGAGGCAAACAAACCATCCATCCGCACCCTCGCTCAGCGCCTATCAAAAGCTGGTGATATTTATTTTAGCCATCACACAATTTACCGTTGTGTTAGATTTTATGATCATGTCGCCCATGGGCGATATCCTGATGAAATCAATGGATCTCAGTACCTCGCAATTTGGTATTGCGGTTTCTGCTTATGCATTCAGCGCAGGTGTATCAGGATTATTAACTGCAGGTTTTGCGGACAGGTTTGATAGAAAAAAATTACTTCTCTTCTTTTACGTGGGTTTTACCATCGGCACTTTTTTTTGCGGACTTGCACCCAATTATTCATTACTGGTAGTGGCACGCATTGTTACCGGTTTATTCGGGGGTGTCATTAGTGCTATCTCTATGGCTATCGTTACCGATATTTTTATGATGCAGCAAAGGGGTAGGGTAATGGGATTTTTACAAATGGGTTTTGGCGCCAGCCAGGTACTGGGCATTCCTATCGGTTTGTACATTGCTACTCGTTGGGGATGGCACCAGGCTTTTATCTGGATAGCCGTAATGGCCGCTGTCATCTTAGTGGTGATATACGTTAAACTAAAACCAGTGGCCGATCATCTATTGATTCATAGAGAACATTCGCCGGTGCAACATTTGTTGAAAACATTTGCAAAAAGAAAGTACCGCATCGGCTTTTTAACTACCGCACTTTTATCAGTAGGCGGATTTATGATGATGCCCTTCGCTAGCGCATTTGCCATTAACAACCTGCAAATAACTGAAGAAGAATTGCCATTGCTGTTCATGGTCACAGGTATTGCAGCATTGTTGGTGATGCCTTTTATCGGCAGCCTGAGCGACAGGGTCGATAAATTTAAAATTTTCGCCATCGCCTCTGCATGGATGATGGTAATGGCAGTAATCTATACTAACCTTGGTCCTACACCTTTATTGCTCGTAATGTTTTTGAACGTGATGATGATGAGTGGTGTAATGAGCCGCATTGCACCAGCAACAGCCTTGGTAACTGCCATTCCTGCGCCGGAAGACAGGGGAGCATTTATGAGTATCAATTCCTCGCTGCAACAAATGGCAGGAGGTGTGGCCGCTGCCATTGCAGGGTTAATAGTGGTGCAACCTACAAAATACAGCCCGCTGCAGCATTACAACACACTCGGTTTTATAATGGTGGTAATGGCACTTATTAATATTTACATGGTTTACCGGGTTAAAAAGATAGTGAACAAGGCCAATATTCCTAAAGTAGAAGATATGCCGGTGATAGAAGGCATATAGCATTCTCAACCTTCAGCAAAATTGTTTTGAGTTGCCTTATTATTCTTAAAACTCTACAATAAAACCGATAGAAGGCACAAAGGACGCATCATTATTTACCAGGCGAACTGGAATTGCATTGCTGCCGTTTGCTTTGATGGGCTGTCCGTCTGTTGTTTCAAATTCGGTATTGCTAGCATTGCGTTTAAAAGTATAGCTATCTGGTTCGCTGCTTTTTGCACGGTACCAGTTGGTAATATCCAAAAACAGGTCGATGGTGGTTTTGCGCCAGTTCCATTTTTTATCAATGCGGATATCACTGGAATGGAAACTCCTCAATCGCTGCGCATTGAGCCTGCTGTAATCTAATATGCCCTGCCCCAGGCTCAGGTAGTTTAACCTGGAAGCGGCTTCATCAAATTCTGTGTAGGGCGCTCCTCCCTGGAACCTGAATTTTAATCCTATTTCCCAGTTGCGGGGAAGTTTGTATCCCATGGTGGCACTTAGCAGGTGGCGATTGTCCCAGCTACTGGGCAACAATTCACCGCTTGTTCCACTGTATTCAGATCGGTAAAATGTGTAAGAAAGAATTCCAAAAAAACGGCTGGTAAGTTTTTGTTGTGCAAAAAATTCGAAACCATACGCACGGCCATTACCATTGGTAACAACAGCTTCGTTGCCGAGAACATTAAAATCAGAACCCAGGTTGGATAAAGCAATACCATTTCTTACCGACACGGGTACGTTCTCATAGTTTTTATAAAAAACTTCTGCTGTAAAACGCAAAGCCCTGCTTGGCAGAAATTCAATACCGGCAACATAATGATCACTCTGCAGGTAATCGCTGTTTTTATTTACAAGGTTCCCGCTATTATCTGCAAAACCTAAAATAGTGTAAGGCGGTATTTTATAGTACCTACCGATAGAAGCATTCGCCGTCCAGCGATCGGCAAGCACATAGCTCAGTGACAAACGTGGTGAAAGGGTATTCAAAGGATTATCACCATTGTTCGTAAATGTATTGAGGTCTGAGCGTACCCCTGCACTCACTCCCAGCCGGGAATCAAAAAAGCTGCGGCTCAGCTGAGCAAAAGCACCCAATCGCCAAAAGTTCTTGAGCGGGCTGTTGAAGTTGATGCTCTCCCTGGCTTGTATCACATTACCCGAATCATCTCTCAACTCTTTTCGCAGTACATTAAATGTTTCGTTTTTGTATTCGGCCAATTGTGCAGATGCGCCATAAGCCCATTTCCAGCCATTGCGATACTTATTTACATCAATACGCAGCTTGTTTTCTGTTTCCTGCGATTGAAAATCCAGGGTAATGTCGCCCGGCAATTGGGCTTCATTATCTTCGAACCTGCGGATACTGTTGTCAAATGTATTCCTGCTAAGCGCCAGGTTTATAAAACCATCCTTTACAAGTCTTTTTAATGTAACACCAGCCGTGTAATTCCATTGGTTGATGAATGGGTTCGAATTAAGCACATATAATTTTTCCGGGCTCGCATCTTTCAGGCTGGCAAAGCTGAATTCGTCAATGGCTGCAAGGCCTATAAAAGAGAGCGTTGTTTTTTCATTCAAACGATGTGTAACCTTGGTTTGAAAATCCCAGTAATTAGGGCGTATCGGCAGATCGATGAGCGAAAATAAAAACTGCAGGTACGATCTTCTGGCAGAAGCAAGGAAGGTTGTTTTTTTATTGCGGGATAGCGGCCCTTCGAGCGTGGCCGAAAGATCAGTAGCACTCAGGCGTACATTGCCCTGCAGCTTATTAGGGTTGCCGCTGCGCTGCCTGAACTGGAACACCGAACTCAGTGCGTTATCGTAACGGGCTTCAAATGCAGAAGAGCTCAGCTTTACATCTTCAATAAAAGATACATTCAAAATGCCTTGCGGTCCGCCCGAACTGCCCTGCGTTTGAAAATGATTGATCACCGGTATTTCTACACCATCCAGGTAAAAAACATTTTCATTAGGAGCGCCTCCTCTTATGATGATATCGTTCCGAAAACTCCCACCCGCCACGCCACCGCCCACGCCCGGCAAGGCCTGTATCACTTTACTGATGTCGAAATTGCCACCGGGATTGCTGCGGATCTCTTCTGTAGTTAGCCGCTGTACACTCAAAGGCGACTCAATGCTGGATGCTACGGCCGTGCGTCGGTTCGACTGCACCACAACTTCCGTGAGTGATTCAGTAGCAGGGTCCAGCTCAATGTTAAGGTTGATTTCGTTGCCTGCGTTTAAAACAATATTGAATATGGTTTGCGGCTTATAACCGATGCCGCTGAAATTAACACTGTAGCTCGTTTCACCGACACCCGTAAACCGGAATACCCCTGCAGAATCGGTGCTGGTACCAATTCCCGTGCCCTGCAGCGAAACACTGATGCCTGGTAGCGGACGCTGCGTACCACGATCCACCACCCGGCCTGATAATCTGCCATTATCCTGCGCCTGGGATTTGTTGGATATCAACAAGAGTAAAAAACTGATTGATAAAAGGTAAAAACACTTGAACGGGTATTTCATAAATATGTATTGTTCTTTCGGCGGTGAAATTTTACGCAAAATTAGGGTGGCATTGTGTTGTTGCCCATTTTTTTCGTTTTTTGAAAGATAGGCCAGCAACTCCTGGCTCATTCAAGCACCTCCAGTCAAACGGGCAGTTTACATCATATTTCGTGCAGGATTTTAATTTCCTCGGGTTAACTTACAAGAAAGATATGCTGCATGCTTTCTTCTTCTACCATAAAATTGCTCCGGATACCTTTTTCGGTTTTTTTATCGCCGCTGTATTTTTTCGCCTTATCGCAGGTGCCGGAGATCAATTACTGGAAGGCGGCTTTGATATTTATCATCCTTCACTTTCTCATTTATCCCGCCAGTAATGGGTACAACAGCTATATGGACAGGGATACCGACAGCATTGGCGGACTTGAGAAGCCGCCAACGCCCTCCAGGCAACTGTACTATCTCAGCATGATACTTGATATTTCGGCTCTTGCACTTTGTTTATTGATAACCCCCTTGTTTGCGGCTGTGGCTGTTTGGTACATAGCTGCCTCCAAAGCTTATAGCTGGCGAAAACTACGCCTCAAAAAATATCCGGTGATCGGCTATTTAACGGTCATCATTTTCCAGGGAGCACTCACTTTTTGGCTGGTTTATTATGGGAGCCACCGCCTGCATTCACCGGATGTACCATGGCAGGGAATGCTCGTGTGTGCCTTACTGATAGGAGGCTTTTACCCCCTCACACAAATTTACCAGCACCGGCAGGACCTGGAGGATGGAGTGCAAACCATCAGTTATAAGCTCGGCTTCAGGGGAACCTTTATTTTTTGTGCCATCGTATATGCGCTGGCATTCAGTTGTATGGCCCTGTACTTTTTCAATACCGGGCAGGCAAAACAATTTTGGCTGGTCAGCATCTTTTTTGTGCCCGTTGTCGTTTATTTTATCAGCTGGTTCCTTAAAGTTTGGAAAGATGAAAGGGCAGCGAATTTTAAAAATGCTATGCGAATGACCTGGATTGCAGCTATCTGCACGAATCTTGCATTCATCATATTATTAACATGGAAACACTTTGAGTAAAATTATTTCAATTGGCACAGCCGTTCCGGCGCACAGGCATGAACAAAAGGATATCCTCCAGTTCATGCAAACCGTGTATGCGTTACCGGAAGAAGAAAAAAGAAAGATCCGGTTTTTGTACCGGCAGGCTGGCATCAGCACCCGCTATTCTGTAATACCCGATTATAGTTTGCCGGCCGACGGCTGGGCATTTTATTCCCCTACCGAAAACCTGGAGCCTTTTCCAACACTGGAAAAAAGAATGCAGTGGTACCAGCAACATGCAGCAGCACTTTCAATGCAGGCCATCAACAAGTGCATGCAACAACAGCAACGGCCGGTTACCCATTTGATCACCGTAAGTTGTACGGGAATGAGTGCGCCCGGGCTCGACCTGGAATTGATGGAATTACTCCAGCTGCCTGCCACCACTTTTAGAACATCGGTAAACTTTATGGGTTGTTATGCTGCCATCCATGCGCTTAAACTGGCAGATGCATTTTGCAAAGCAGATGCAGATGCAAACGTGCTGGTAATATGCACAGAGCTCTGCACTTTACATTTTCAAAAAGAACCCAGCATCGACAATATTACCAGCAGCATGTTATTTTCCGATGGCGCTGCTGCAGTGCTGGTCACTGGCGATAATGCCGAAGCCGGCCTGCGCATCGATCATTTTTTTTCAATGATTTCCTTCAAGGGAAAAAAAGATATGGCATGGGAACTCTCTTCCACCGGCTTCCAGATGACGTTGAGCAGCTATATTGCTGACATGATTGAAGGCGATTTTAACCAGCTGGTAAGCAAGGCTATTGATGCCGCCGGTTTACAAAAGGAAGATATTACACATTGGTGCATTCACCCGGGAGGTAAAAAAATATTAGAGGCCGTTCATAAAAGCCTGGACTTTACAAACGGACAGTTGCAACCCTGCTATGATGTACTGGATGAATACGGCAACATGTCATCACCTACAGTATTATTTGTGTTGGAAAAAATAATGCACAGCCTGCAACAAAAAAAAGATCAGAGGATTTTTGGAGCAGCCTTCGGTCCGGGATTAACAATGGAAACATTTATCTTGTCTTCATGATCAATTTACAGCATCGCAGTTATCAAAAAGAACTGATGGATGGCGATGATATTTCTTTTGAAGCAATGGCACAAACGCTCAAAGAACTAAATATCATCAACACCCGCCTGGGTGGGCACGCTATTACCATCCAGGGGATAAAAAAGCTGCTGGCAAATAAAGAACAGGTGCTCATTTGCGAAATTGGCTGCGGTGGTGGAGACAATCTTTTTGCTGTGTACAAATACTGCAGGTCGCAAAATATCCCGGCAAAATTTATCGGTATCGATATGAATGCAGCCTGTATCGCTTTTGCCAAACAACGATACCCAGGTATTGACTGCCAGTGGATCTGCAGCGATTATGCCCTCGTGGATTTTCAAGATCAACAGCCCGATATTATTTTTTCTTCCCTGTTTTGTCATCATTTTACTGATGGGCAGCTGGTTTCCATGCTGGTCTGGCTGCAGCAGCACAGCCAGAGGGGTTTTTTCATCAACGACCTGCATCGGCATTGGCTCGCTTATTACCTTATTAAATACATCACGAAATTTTTCAGCAGATCTTATCTTGTAAAAAACGATGCCTGTTTATCTGTAGCACGCAGTTTTAAAAAAAATGAGTGGGAAAAATTATTGAAACAGGCAGGTATCCGGCAAGCTGAGGTTCAATGGAAATGGGCTTTTCGCTGGCTGCTGATTGTAACAAAAAACAAATTAGTTGCAGCCTGACATTTTATATGACGTAGCCATCATTGGTGGCGGCCTGGCGGGCCTGGCATTAGCTATCCAACTGCGTAAGGCCGGCCACTCCGTTATTTTGATCGAAAAAGAAACCTATCCCTTTCACAAAGTTTGTGGAGAATACATCAGCCTGGAATCATGGGATTTTTTGGTGGGTCTGGGTGTAGATCTTGATCAGATGGATGTTTCAAAAATAAACAAACTCGAAATTTCTGCCGCCGATGGCAACTTGCTGCAGCACCAGCTATCCATGGGTGGATTCGGCATAAGCCGTTACAGGCTTGATTTTGAACTGGCACAAATTGCAAAATCAGCAGGAGTAATGCTGCTGGAAGATACCAAAGTGCAGGATATTTTATTTGATGCTGACCAGTTTCAAATCGACTGTGGCAACACAAAATATGTTTCCAGGATTGCCTGTGCATGTTTCGGAAAACGGGCTAACCTTGATATTAAATGGAAACGGGCGTTTTCATTGGCATCCAAAAACAAATTGAATAATTATGTGGGCGTAAAATATCACGCAAAAATCAAGTTTCCAATTGATACCATCGCATTGCATAATTTTAAAAATGGTTATTGCGGTATTGTAAAAATTGAGGATGACTTATACAATATTTGTTACCTCACTACAGCCGATAATCTAAAGCTGTCAAATGGGAGCATAAAAGATATGGAGAAACATATTCTCTGCCAGAATCCACAACTGCAACACATATTTGCGCATGCAGAAATATTATCGGATCCTATTACCATTTCCCAGGTTAGTTTTGATAAAAAGTCACAGGTAGAAAACCATGTGTTGATGATTGGCGATGCGGCCGGGATGATAACACCGCTGTGCGGCAACGGAATGAGTATGGCACTGCACGGAAGTAAAATTGTTTTTCATAAAATTCATTTATTCCTGCAGGGGCAGCTCAACCGTTCACAAATGGAAGCTGCTTATGCAAAAGAATGGAACAGTGTTTTTGCAGGGCGGCTAACTATGGGCAGGCGAATGCAGTGGCTGTTTTCAAATAATAAATTGTTTAATGCCATCTTACAGGTATCCAAACAGTTTCCCCTGTTGTTGAATTATCTTATTAGTCGCACCCACGGCCAAAAGTTTTAACCCGATTCAATTACTTGTTTAATAAGGCAAATAGCCCAAGTGTAATACCCAGGCCATTTACAAAAAGATGATAGAGTAACCATTTTTGAAGACAATGAAAGCCTGAGGATGGGTTTGTACCAACTCATTAATGGCAGCGACGGATTTGAGTGTGCCGGTAGTTTTAGTGATTGCCGCAATGTGATACAGGATGTAGAAGATACTGCTCCCGATGTGATCTTAATGGATATCGCTTTGCCCCATATCAGTGGTATTGAGGCAGTAAAACTTATCAAAGAAAAATTCCCGCATATCAGGATACTGATGCAAACCATTTTTGAAGACACAGAAAAAATATTTCAATCCATTCTCAGCGGTGCATCAGGTTATATTTTAATAACCACTTCTCCAGCCCGCATGCTCGACTTTATTAAAGAAACATACGAAGGTGGCGCACCCATGAGCCCATCAGTGGCCACAAAAGTGTTAGGTATCGTAAAGCATCATTCTGCACCCAACCCCAACATCAACGACTTCAACTTATCCCTAAGGGAGAAAGAAATTCTCGATTGCCTGGTAAATGGCATGAGTTATAAGCTCATTGCCGACCACTGTTTCATCAGTATCGACACCGTCAGGGGTCATATCAGGAATATTTATTATAAGCTGCACGTTCATTCCAAGGGCGAAGCCATAGCAGCCGCCCTCAAAGCAAGGGGACAGGCAGGCCATTTTTCATAAATCCGCATTAAAAGCTTACACAGGCCTTTTTTTTATATAGAAATCCCTACTTTTGCACCCCCGCGGATGTGGCGAAATTGGCAGACGCACTAGACTTAGGATCTAGCGGAGCAATCCATGTAGGTTCGACCCCTATCATCCGCACAAATAAAAGTTGATAAGTTGATTAGTTGATATTGATCAGCTACGTTCTTATCAACTTTTTCTTTTTTAGAATTTAGAACTTAAAATTTAGAATTTAATATTTATCCCAGATGGCTACAGTAGTAAGAGAGAACATTGGTTTGCTCAATGATAAAATCACCGTTAAGATCAGCAAAGAAGATTATTTCCCTTCTTTTGAAAAGAAACTGAAAGATTACAGCAAAACAGCAAATATTCCCGGCTTTAGAAAAGGTATGGTGCCTGCAGGTATGATCAAAAAAATGTACGGCGCAGGAATATTCAACGACGAAGTATTGCGTAGCGTGGAAACAGAATTATACAAATGGCTCAACCAGGAGAAACCTGAAATTTTTGCCCAGCCACTTCCCTTGAACAACGACCTCGCCGGCCTGGATATGAACAACCCCGCTGATGTGGAGTTTGGTTTCGAGATCGGTTTAAAACCATCTTTTGAAATCCCTGATCTTAAAAAGGCAAAACTTACCAACCACGTGGTAGAGATCACGGATGCGATGCTTGACGAAGAAATCAGCCGCATGCAGATCAAGGGCGGTAACATGACAGAACCAGGAACCATCGATAACGAGGAGAACGTATTGAACGTGTTGTTCACGGAGTCTGACAAAGATGGCAATGCGGTTGAAGGCGGCATCAGTAAAGAAAACTCTGTATTACTGAAATATTTTGCGCCTAAAATTCAAAAAGAACTGATGGGCAAAAAAGCCGGCGACAGCGTGGTATTTCAATTGGATAAAACCTTTGAAGGCGACAAACTGGAAATGATGTTGCAGGATCTTGGTTTTGCAAAAGATGATAAGGAAGCTGCAAAAAAATATTTTAAACTGGATATCGTTAAACTTGGCCTGGTTGAAAAAAGAGAATTGAACGAGGAGTTTTTCAACGAAATATTTCCCGGCAGGAATTTAAAAACAGAAGCAGAACTGCGTGATGCTTTAAAAGTGGAAATGGAGCAATACTGGAAAAGCCAGAGCCTTAACCAACTGCATGATCAGCTATATCATTACCTGTTGGATGAAACAAAAATGGAATTCCCCGAAACGTTTTTGAAACGTTGGTTAGAAACCGGTGGCGAAAAACCAAAAACAACCGAAGAAGCAGAAAAAGAATACCCCACCTTCAGCAACCAGTTAAAATGGACCCTTATCAGCGATAAACTGATTACGGATAATAAACTGGAAGTGTCGGAAGCGGAACTGAGAGATCATATGAAAGCAGAAGTGGCCCGTTATTTCGGGCAGATGAATATGGACGGCGATATGAGCTGGCTGGAATCTTACATTGATCGTATGATGAAAGATGAAAAACAGGTGGATGCAACTTACCGTCGTCTCATCACAGAAAAAGTATTCAACTTTGCTGCTGCACAAACTGCTCCTAAAGAAAAAAAGGTAACGGCAGATGAACTGGTTGCTATGCAGCACAATCACCAGCATTAATATTTTATTTTTTCCAATACAAAGGGTTGCGTTTGCAGCCCTTTTTTTTACGTATAACTCATCTGTGTAATACAGTGAAACAAATCGCTGCAACCCGATTTTCTTCTCTTGCATTACATCTATTTTTTTTCCTCATTAACGCAGATATTTCTGATATAGAAACTCATTAAACATCTGCCTTCCTAACATTGTATTTAAATATGCCTCCTCAAATAAAATTAGAAACAACCCTTCACAGCTATGCCGGCAAATGCATTTTGCTGCTGGAGCCAGATGAAGATCTGCTGCAACAGGATTTTGATTCGGGGAATTCATCGCAGCCCGTTCCTTTTTGGGCAAGGGTGTGGCCATCTGCCAAGGGTCTTTGCAGCTTTCTGGAAAGCAGGATTGAACTGGTAGAAGGGAAAAAAATCCTGGAGCTGGGTGCAGGCCTGGGATTGCCATCCTTACTAAGTGCACAATTTGCGAGTGAAGTGTTCTGTACTGATTGCTGCAAAGAAGCCATGGAAATAGCCAGCCAGTCAGCAGCCATCAACAAGTTGCACAATACTAAATGCTGTTGTTACGATTGGCATACCGAGGCCACGCTGCCAGATTTTGATGTGCTGCTCTTAAGTGATATCAACTACGACCCCTCCTGTTTTGAAAGGCTTTATAAAATGATCGTTTCATTTTGGGAAGCCGGCAAAAGCATTATCATTTCTACGCCCACCCGCCTTATGGGTAAACCATTTGTAGAGCAGCTCCTTCCATTTTGTAAAGAAACTACCAGCATTGATGTAGATAATTGCGGAATAACAGTTCCCATTTTTATCATGCACCTTTATAAATAGGCAACGCTATTTGACCATTCACGTATTATTAAGATAGTTTTTGCAAGCTCGGTGTTTTAACACCGTATATTTGTCCACCTCATAAAACTGGGTATGAACAAGGAACAACACACAGAATCATCGCATAGTTTATTGACCAGCGTTTGTGCACTCGCTGCCATTTTTGGTTTTTTTATGCCATGGGTAAAATGGGAGGAAGTAACCGTATCGGCAAAAGATATGGCTACCGGTAATTTTTTTGATATTACTGAAACAAATTTTGCCATCGCAAATCCTTTTCCAGACCTGGTATTTGCCAATGCCATTTTTTGGTTAATACCGGCGCTTTGTATTATCGTGTTGCTGGTAATATGGTTGCGTAAATCTTATGCCGGCTGGTATGCGGCTATTGCCGGTGCTATGATGCTCGGCCTTGCTATGGTATTTGCGTTGTTTACAAACGAGCTTAAAGTTTTTAACAGCAGCATCGGCCTGCCGGGCTCTTTACAAACTGCCTGGTACCTTGCCGTGTTAACGGGCACAGCACTGGTATTCACCGCATGGCCCGGCAAAACGGTATTAAAAATTGTATTATGGCTTGCGCCGCTGATAATAGGGTATGTAGCTTTTACCAGCATCCGGGCAAAAGAAATGAAGGGCGAACAAACCAGCACGCACAAATTAAAAGCCGACTTTACCGTGGATGCGCTTGCACTCATTAAAGAATTTGTGGCGAACGATAGCGCAGCAAACGCAAAATACCGGGAGCAAATAATAACTGTTACGGGCACCCTGAGCGAAGTGAACAGTACGGATTCTACTGCCACTATCAGCTTTGCAGACAGCACCGGTTCCTATGCCATTTTCGACTTTGAAAAAACGGAAATAGCCAAAGTAAGATCATTGCAGCCCGGTAATAAAGCCACGGTAACCGCTTTATGCAGCGGCGGCATTTACAGCGATATCCTGGAAATGGAAATCATCAATTTTAAACACGCAATACTCAATAAATAAACACACACTTAAAATGAAAAAAACAAGTTTCCTTTTTGCCCTACTGATAGCCGGTGTTGCTGTAATGGCGCAAAACAAAAAAACATCTTCTTCTGCAACCATCAGCTTTGACGCTTCTACACCCGCTGATCCTGTAGCAAAAGCAGAGAACAAAACAGTAATTGCAGCGATCGATACCAAAAAAGGTACCGTGCAGTTTGAAGCAGCAGTGAAAAACTTTGCCTTCGAAAATAAAAGGGTGGAGGAGCATTTTAATGCAAAAAGATGGTTGGATAGCGAAGCTTATCCAAAATTCAGCTTTAATGGTAAGATCGATAACCTGGACAAAGTGAAGTTTAAAAAAGACGGAACCTATAATGTTACTGTTTCCGGCGACCTCACCATTAAAGAAACTACAAAACCAATTTCAGCACCTGGTACTATCACAGTAAAGGGTGGAAAAATAACAGCCAGCTCCAATTTTATTGTTGCCCTGCCCGACTACGGCGTAATGGCTGATGGTAAAAAAGTTTCGAAAGAAGCAAAAGTGGTGGTGAATGCCGAACTAAACTAGACGGAATCATAAAATAGTAAAGCCTGCCCCGGAGGGTGGGCTTTTTTTATGAGGTAAAGTTTCCGACGGATCCATATTTATAACCATAGTCAATGGTCATTAAGTCAATTGTCATTACGTCAATGTGCATTTGATGCATTACAATTTACCAGTGACTCAATAACCCAATGACTCACTGACCACTGACTCACTGACCACTGACTCACTGACCTCTGGCTCACTGACCTCTGGCTCACTGACTACTTATCGTATCAATAACAATTGCGTAACATTCCCTTCACCTTTCGGTAACAGTGGCTTCGTCACTTTGCAGCAGAAAAAACAAGGGAATGAGAGTTATATTTTTACTTGCGGCAGCGTTAATTTTCAGCACTGCATTATTTGCTCAAAAAGGAAAGATTGAAGGAAAGATCACTGATGAAATAACCGGTAAAGCATTGGCTGGGGTTACGGTACAACTGGTAGAAACAGGTGCTGCGACCTCATCCAATATCGACGGGTATTACATTTTTACCGTAGATGCCGGCAAAAAATACAGCCTCAAAATAAGTTCAGTAGGTTACCAGCCAAAACTTGTAGATGAAATCCAGGTTGCTGCGGATGCGGTGAGCAGCGTGGATGTGATACTGGTTTCGCTGAACAAAACAGAAGAAGAAGTGGTGGTAAGATCATCTGCCCGTAAAGAGACCGTAAATGCATTGATCGTGTATCAAAAAAATACACCCGTGGTTGCCCAGGTGGTAAGTGCAGAAGCTATTAAACGTTCGCCTGATAGAAATACAGGTGAAGTATTAAAAAGAGTTCCAGGCACATCGGTGCAGGAAGGCAAATACCTGGTGGTAAGGGGTCTGGCCGACAGGTATAACCAGGCCATGCTGAATGGTATATTGATGAGTAGCACCGAACCCGATAGAAAAACCTTCAGCTTTGATATTCTTCCTTCGTCCATGATCGATAACATCATCGTGAACAAAGCATTTATTCCTGAGCTCCCTGGCGAGTGGAGTGGTGGATTGATACAGGTGAACACCAAAGACGTGCCGGCCCGTAACTTCTTCAATGTACAAATAGGAACTGGCTTCAATACCCAAACAATGGGTAAGGAGTTTTATACTTACCAGGGTGGCAAAACAGATTTTCTCGGTTTCGATGATGGCTTCCGTGCTTTGCCAAAAGGAATTCCTCTAAAGGCTGCTTTTGCACAACTCGATGCTTCTCAAAAAACAGAATGGGGTAAAGCATTCAGGAACATCTGGTCGGCAGATCCTTCCTCATCCACATTTACGCCTGCATTAAATCAAAGCATTCTATTAAATGGTGGATTCAATAAAAGAATGGGCAAAAATAAACTGGCGGCCATATTCGCTCTTAACTACAACAGGAGCAATAAAAGGTTGGTGTATCAAAACCAGGTTAACCTGTTTCAAAATAATACCGCCAGCTTAAACTTCGACTACGATAACACTAAATACAACCAGGAGATACTGGCCGGGGCACTTGGAAATATCACTTTGCAGTTAGGCAATGATCACAAGATATCCTTCAAGAATATTTTAAATGTAAATACCAGCAACTATACCACCCTGAGAACCGGTAAAGATTTTGAAATTGATTCCGACGGGGATAATATCAGGGCCACGGAGCTGGCCTTTAAAGCAAATACGCTGTTTAATACGCAGCTGAGCGGTGAGCATAATATCAGGAAGGCTGATGTAAAATTCAATTGGTTTGGTAGTTTTAATATCCTGGATCAACATATTCCTGACCAACGCCGCATTCAATACAACCAGGATGATCCCACCGATCCAAACTCGCCCTATTCATTGTTGATAGGAGCTTCTAAATCTTCTCAAAAAAGTGGAAGCCGCTATTATGGATTTTTAAACGAGTACAATTATACCACGGGTGCCAATATTGCTAAAACTTTTAAATGGAATAGCAGGAATCAAACCATCAAAGGGGGATATTTTTTCCAGGTGAAAGATCGTTTGTTCGATTCAAGACCATTTGCGATCTACCTGCCTTCTGATAACCCGGAACTTGCCCACTTACCCGCTGATAAAATATTTGCACCTGGAAATTTTGGAACAGGCTATGATAATAAATTCGCTTTTAATGAACTCACCGGCGATAGCTATCGTTATGTAGCCAACAGCATATTGAATGCTGGCTTCCTTCAATTCGATAATCAAATTACAGATAAGTTCAGGGCTGTGTGGGGTGTGCGGGCAGAACATTTTGACCAGGTAGTGGGAAGTTTGGAAAAATCAGACCCACGACACGTGTACAGTAAAGTAATTGATTATCTCCCTGGTGTAAACCTTACTTACAAACTCAATAATAAAACCAACGTCAGGGTTTCTGCTTCGCAAACCGTTATCCGCCCGGAGTTCAGGGAGTTAAGCACTTTCCAGTTTTTTGACTTCGATCTTGGTGCCACCGTGGCCGGAAACACCAACCTGCAACGCACAAAGGTTTCTAATTTCGACCTGCGTTATGAAGTATATCCACGTGGTGGCGAACTCATTACCCTCGGCGTGTTTTATAAATATTTTAAAAACCCCATCGAAGCATATTTTAACGTAGGGGCAGGTGGTTCCAGCACTTATAATTTCATTAACGCTGATGAAGCAAATAGTTTTGGTGCCGAGCTGGAGTTCAGGAAAAAGATGGACTTTAACCAGGCGCTCAAAAACTTTACCCTACAAGGAAATATCTCTTATATCTACAACAGGGTTACCGGCGAGTCAACACAGCTCGACAGGCCCATGCAGGGACAAAGCCCATACCTGCTCAACTTCGGTTTGCAGTATGATATTCAACAGCATGGTGTAAGCACTACATTATTATTTAACCAGATCGGCAGAAGGATCGTATTTGTGGGCGGTAGCGATCAACCACCCATCTGGGAAAACCCACGACCCTTACTCGATTTCCAGGTGACTAAAAAAATCCTGAAAGAAAAGGCCGAGTTAAAAATGAATGTGCAGGATATTTTCAACAAAAGCGCCATTTTCTACAATGACCTCAACGATAATAAAAAATACGATAAGGGCACAGATGCATTTGCCATCAAAAGAAATTACGGAACCAATTTTAGTTTCTCTTTCAACTATAATTTTTAATAAAACTATTAAGCACAAAAAATAAACTCCATCATGAAAAAGTTATTTATTTACGGGTTACTGATAGCTACTACCGTTGTTAGCTGCCGTAAAATTGAGGTTGACGGCGAGGCTCCCACCACGCCAACAAACCCGAATCCTTCTACCGAAAACACCATTCTTGAAGGAAGGATCACTGCCAACCGCACTTTGAAAGCTGATTATACCTACAAACTGCGTGGCCTGGTGTATGTAACCAATGGCGCTATTCTCACTATTGAACCAGGAACCAAAATCGTTGGTGAAAATGGCCGCAACGGCGGGTTGATCATCACCCGTAGCAGTAAGATCAATGCAGAAGGAACGGCAGCAAAGCCAATTGTCTTTACCTCGGAAGCGGCAACGCCTCAAAGAGGTGATTGGGCAGGCCTTGTAATTCTTGGCAATGCGCCTACCAATGCCTCATTTAACGGTGTGCAGGGTATCGGCGAAATTGAAGGTGGAATTAATAACAGTGATGGTTTAGGCCTTTATGGAACGCCTGCCAGCCAGGGACAAAACCCTGCGGATAACAGTGGTATATTAAGGTATGTGCGTATTGAATATGCCGGGTATGCTTTTTTACCAGATAAAGAAATCAATGCACTCACATTGGGTGGCGTAGGTAATCAAACGGTGATTGATCATGTACAGGTTTCTTACAGCAATGATGATGCCTTTGAATTTTTTGGTGGTACCGTTAACGCATCTCACCTTATTGCCTACAAAACCCTGGATGATGATTTCGATACCGATAACGGCTATAATGGTAAAGTGCAGTTCGGTATCATCCTGAGAGATTCTGCGGTTGCTGACATCTCGAGTGTAGAAGCTTTTGAAAGTGATAATGATCCTGCAGGTAGTTCATTGTTGCCACAAACGGCGCCGGTGTTTTCAAACTTTACGGTATTGGGACCAAGAGCAGCGTTAAATAATATTGGTCATTCAAAATACCTGGCTGGTGCACAAATCAGGAGAAACTCCAGTATGTCGCTGTTCAACTCCCTGGTAATGGGATGGCCTACAGGTTTGTTTATTGATGCCACTAAGGGTGTACCAACTGATAATAATATCCCCGGAAGTTTGTTCGTGCAAAACACCATCATTGCAGGTTCGGCGCAACCCATCCGTTACAGCATCACCGGCAATGCCAATGTACCCGCTGTTCCCAACACAACCCAAACCATCACTGATTGGTTCAACACTGCTGCCTATGGCAACAGCATTCTTACCACTAACGATGAAGTAGGTTTAACTGCCGCATTTAATTACAACAATCCCGATTTTAACCCAACTTCTGCAAGCGTAGCCGCAGCTACAGGTGCAAGCTTTGCACATGCAAAACTGTCAACCGGTTTCAATGCAGTACCTTATAAAGGCGCTTGTGCAGTGGGAGATACCTGGTGGAAAGGCTGGACAAAATTTTAATCAATAAAAATCATTGAAACATCCGTACAACAAAAGCAGCCCCTACAGCTGCTTTTGCTTTTGAAAGAAGAAGAACTTAATAATTCGATAACGCAAAAAAATATGCCGCTCCTGCAAAACATTGTTTCTTAGCAAAACAATTCAGAACAATAATTTCTTTAAGTTTTTCCTTAAGCAAATAGCAAGTTTTAATCATGCTTGTACCAGCTCTAGTCTTGGAGCTGGTTTTTTTTGCCTCTATCTGTCGATAGCTGTTGCAACATAAATCTCGTGTTTATATTTAGGGGTAATTATTTTTATTTCTTTAGCACGCCGATTTTCGAGAGAGATCACCAGGGATTTTTTATAAATCAGTTCATTTTCTCGTTTGTAGATTTCCTGTGAGTGTTCGTCACATTTTTCATATTCCTTTTTTACAAAAAGCCTTCCCGTACTCAAATTGAAATCTACATCCTCCCAGTATTCACAAAGCCTCCCATAATGTGAGGTATGTCCTATGAGATAAAAGCCATTGTTTTGGAACCGATACTTATCCGTATATCCCCATTTCCAACCGCTGCCGCCGGAATGTGATATGTAAAGAATGTTGCTTTTGATTTTTAGTTCGCCAAACGGATCTCCCATCATTCCACCGTCCTGGCTTCCAAGCAAAGCCTGGGAGGAGCGCTTCCAGGCTTGCCAAATATTACCGTGAAGTTTGTAAATAATTAATTCCCTTGGAATATTATCGTACAAATCACTGGAATCAACCGGTTGAGTGTTATAGGCTACAACCAATTCTCTCACCCCATCTTTGTCCAGGTCCCCCGAAACAGAATCCACAATTGAATATTTTGGCGGTATAGGAATGTTTTGGGCAAATGCCATAGTACAGCCGAAAACGCTGAGTAATAAGAATGAAACTCTCATTATCCCTTCAACTTTTCCTTGAAAAAATCAATTGTTCTTTGCCATGCTAATGTAGCGGCAGCCCTGTCGTACCTGGGCGTACTATCATTATTAAAACCATGATTTACCCCGGGATAGATATAAGCAGTGTAATCTTTTTTATGTTCCTTCAATGCTGCCTCGTAAGCCGGCCACCCGGCATTTACCCTTGTATCTAATTCTGCATAATGTATGAGCAGGGGTGCTTTAATTTTTGGAACATCTTCTGTAGCCGGTTGCCCGCCATAGTAAGGAACAGCAGCGGCAAGATCGGGCACACGCACCGCCATCATGTTAGCAATACCACCACCGTAACAAAAGCCTACCACGCCCACTTTGTCATTACAATTTTTATGGGCTTTCAGGTATTCATAGGCAGCGATAAAATCTTCTTCCATTTCTTTTTTATCTCTTTTTGCCTGCATTTCCCTGCCTGCATCATCAGTGCCGGGATAGCCACCCAGTGGAGTGAGTGCATCAGGAGCCAGGGTAATAAAACCTTCCAGGGCTGCTCTCCTCGCTACATCTTCAATATGAGGATTCAGTCCACGGTTTTCATGCACCACGATGATACCACCCAAAGCTGTTTTAGTTTCCGCCGGCATCGATAATAATCCTTTGATATTGCCCCCGCCTTTGGGAGAAGGATAAGTAATGTATTCAGACTTTAGCCGTGGATCCCCGGCTTTTACCTGCAGCGTATTTTTATAATCAGGCATTAAAAAACTCATGAGCCCCGAAACCGTTAACGAGCCTACGGCGTATAAAGAAAGCTTTTGAACAAAATCCCGCCTGTCAATCCGGTTATGCGCATAATCATCGTACAGGTCAAAAACTTCCTGTTTGATGTCTTCTTTTTTTATTTCTTCCATGATGCCTTGTTTTTAAATGAAAAATTGTTGGATATTTTATGCCACAACTAATGCGCCAATTAACGTGGGCGTGCAGAAAGAACGTTCATGATGGAATCTTCCTCCACCGTTTTCAATTTTATCACACTGTCCAGCACGGTATTGGGAACCGTTGTAGATAATACATACTGTTGTACTTTCCATTGGCCGTTTTGTTTTACCACAACGCCGGAACCACGGCAGATCTTCATTTGCGTAGAAAGCAATTCGTCAAACCAGGCCAGGTCTGGCGCATTGCCAAAATAAATATTGCGCTCCAGCGCTGTAAAATTCCAGGTGGTCTTTTTATCAAAGAAAGGTTTGGCCCAGGCCATGAAAGCTTTTTTATCCCAGTTTTCCGTAGCATCGGTACCGTTGAATGTAGCGCCGTCTGCATAAAAGTTAAAATACTTATCATATTCAGCATTTGCAGCAGCCACGTTGAAAGAGTCGAGCATGGCCGCTATTTGTTTTTTGCTTTCCGCTATATCAGCTGCCGGCGGGTTTGAAGATGAGTCGCTGCACGAAAAAATGAACAGCGAAATAATAACAGCGCATGTATTTTTGATCATGATGAATTGATTAGGGAATTAAGATAAATGAAATTTGATTAAAATAAAAAAAGCCGCCCTCAGGCGGCCATGTCGATAACCCATGCAGGCAGTGGTAAGATATACTTACGCTATTCCTGCAATTTGTTTTGAAGTAAATAGTGTGTAGGGTAGGGATGAACTTTCTGCAGCCGGTTGAACCTGTAAATTTCCCAATGAAATCACACGCTGTATCGCCAGCATGGTTTCATCGGGGAAGTTTACGTTCACTACAATCCCGGATGTTATCCAGTTGCGAATATGCTTGCTTTGTTTTTCAGATAATTTTTTGAGAACAGGAACACCTAAACTTTCCAGGGCCGCTGCATTACAATATTGTTCATACTGGTGCTTCATGGGCACCACTATTAATTTCTTTTTCATGAACAGGGCTTCTGCAGGGGTTTCAAAACCGGCACCGCAGAGCACCCCCTCACAACTGCTGATACTGCTGATAAATTCGTGGTTGTTGATAGTCCTGATCCAGCAATTACCTGTTGCATACGACCTATCGGTATGTTTACTGAAAATATGCCACTGCACATTTTTAAATTTCGATAATACGGAGATGATCCTTTTATCGCTGTAAGCAGGAAGGTACACCGTATAGTGACCCAGGTTACGCACATAAGCATTCCTTATTTCCGAGCGAATGACCGGTGTAAATGTATTTTCATCATACTTTTCAAAATGAAAACCTATACCTGTTTTGCAGGGCGCATAATACTTTAAGAGCAGGAGCGCAAGTGCATCATATTTTGTTGGCTGTGCTGAATTTTTCCCCGTCACTGCAAATTGGTGACTCATGCTGATACAGGGAACATTTTTTTTGCGGCAGGCCCATGCACTCAAAGCTTCAAAATCATTGATCACCAGGTCATACTCTTCTACAGGTATCGAACGCATCTCTGCTAAAAATCTTTTTCGTTCCATCAGCCTGATGGTTTTGAGAAAATCAATTCCACCCCTTTTCCCAAACACAAAACTCAATCCCTTTTTCCTGAATTTGACGGTATGATTCAGCCCAACATCCGCCTGGGTGCCGCTTAGCAACACATCTACACTGGCAATTGTTTCAAGCAATGGTAAAATTTCATTGGCCCTGCTGATATGCCCGTTGCCGGTAGCCTGTAAAGCATATAAAATTTTCATGAGGCTTTATTTGATACACAAATTTGCCCCTGCTAAGTAAACGGTATGTGTTGTAATAGTTATGAAATTGTAACGGGGGAGGTAGAAGGTATAAGGTAGGAGGTAAGAGGTAGAAGGTAGAAACGCTCGAAGCTTTTGGCTAAATAAAAAAAACTGCTATTCGTGAGTCCAACTGTCAACTGTCAACCGTCAACTGTCAACCGTCCACTACTTCAACGGCAAACTAAACCCAATCGTTGTTCCCACATCCACCTTACTGCGTACATGCATCGTTTGCCCATGGGCTTCAATAATATGTTTGCAAATGGAAAGGCCCAGTCCGCTGCCTCCTTCTTTTCGGCTACGGGCATGGTCGGTGCGGTAAAATCTTTCAAATATGCGGGGCAGATGGGCTTCGGAAATTCCGTCACCATCATCGCTGATCTCGATCAGCACCAGCTTTCCATCCATATTATAAAAGCTGGCTTCAATAGTGCCCTGGTACTTGCCATATTTAATGGAGTTATCCACCAGGTTGATCAGCACCTGCCTTATCTTTTCTTTATCTGCAGAAACAGTGAAGGGAAGCTCACAGCCCTTTTTAATGAGGATGCGAATGTTTTTGTCTTTGGCATTAATGAACAAGGATTCCGCCACTTCTTTAAAAAGATCCTGGATCACAAATGAAGAAATATTGAGTTTTTGTTCGCCTATCTCAAGTTTGGTGATTTCATCAAGATCATCAAGCAGGTTTACCAGGCGATCCACATTGCGGCTGGTATTCCTTAAAAACTTTGTACTCACTTCAGGGTTATCCATTGCCCCGCTGATGAGGGTATCAACATATCCCTGTATTGCAAAAATGGGTGTCTTTAATTCATGACTCAGGTTTTGCAGGAACTCTTTGCGGAATGCCTCGTTTTGCTGCAGTACTTCTATCTGGTTCTTTTTTTGTTTGGCCCATGCTTCCACATCTTCTCTCACTTCGTCAATACTTTTCTGGGGCAGAATATTTTTGTAATAAAATTCTTCTCTCTTGCTCGCCTTTGTTTGATAGATCAGTTTGTAGATGAGTTTTATTTTTCTGAAAATAAAATTCTGCAGGGTAAATAAGATCAAACCAAAACTGCCTAAAAATATCACTACAAAACTCAGCAGGGCGATCCACCATACCGGCTTAAATACAAAAATGCCCAGTGCTATCGGAAGCGACAATGCCAGCGCCGTAAGCGCAGATAATTGTTGTGGTGAAAAATTTTTGGTGGAAAGCATAAGTAGTTCAAAGATCGGGAAAACTGTTCCAGTATCCCGCATCTAGTATCCAGCATCCAGTATCCAGCATCCAGTATCCAGTATCCAGTATCCAGTATCCAGCATCCAGTATCCAGTAGCCAGCATCCAGTATCCAGTATCCAGCATCCAGTATCCAGCATCCAGTTCCCAGTACTCCTTACAACTCAAACTTA
>CBFGLL010000008.1:0-23392 GCA_965649585.1 uncultured Chitinophagaceae bacterium
TGTTTTATTTATTAATTCCAAAAACACGGTTGCTGCAAACACCGACAATGCCGCCAGCCGGGAAGTGGTGACTAAAAACGGTAATCGCACCAAGGTAAAATTGCCCGATGGCACTGATGTATGGCTAAACTCTGGCAGCAAGCTCATTTATGGTAAAAATTTCAACGTCGACAACCGGGATGTTCAACTAACCGGCGAAGCCTATTTCGACGTGGTGCATAATGCTGAAAAACCTTTTATCATCCATACTTCCCGTATTGCGGTAAAAGTGCTGGGAACCCAATTCAACGTAAAGGCATATGAAAACGATATCAGCACAGAAACCAGCCTCATTAATGGAAAAGTAGAAGTATCTTTAAATGCAGCCCCGGAAAAAAAATATTTTCTAAAACCCCACGAAAAGCTGGTATTGCCTAACAGCCCTGCGTTGCAGGCGAATATTGCCCCAGGTAATACAAAGCCCGTTAAAATCACTACTGCAAAAATTGCTGAGCCAGAAATAAAACCGATCAGTTTCCTCAGTGATCAGAACACCAATATTGAAAGCAGCTGGACGAGGAATATCCTTTCTTTTGAAGATGAACTTTTCAGCGAGGTGACTAAAAAAATGGAGCGATGGTACGACGTGGAGATTGTTTTTAGTAATAAGCGACTACAACATAAACATATCAGTGGCGCATTTGAACATGAGAACCTGGAGCAGGCGCTGGCAGCACTACAATACAGCACAGGCTTTAAGTACAAAAAATCTGGTAACGAGATAAATATTTATTAAAACATTTATTCAAAAAAATCGATTGCTATGTTGATACAATTACACGACACCGGATAAGCAGCCCCAAGCTTTTGCTTAAACTACACTGAACGAAAGGCATAAAAAATTTATATTTTGAACTGCCATTACTAATACCAAAACCTGAACGAATGAAAAAAGGTACAACGATTGTTATGGCCCTCGAAAAATTACAGAAGCCATTTTTTATCATGAGACTAACTTTACTTTTCATTGTAGCCTGCACCATGCAAACCATTGCAGGTGCCAATGCGCAAACCGTAACCCTGAAAGCGGAAAATAAAGAGATTGCCAAAGTGCTGTCGGCCATTCAAAAGCAGGGCGATTTCAGATTTATTTTTAATAGCCGCTTAAAGGATCTAAACCAGCGTGTATCGGTAGATTTTAAAGACAGCGATATACGTTCGGTGATGGACCAGTTGTTTACCAACACCAGCCTTACCTACTCCATTTTAGAAACAAACCTGGTTGCTATCAGGAGCCAGAATCCCGCAGAAGCTGATATCGAAGTAAAAGGTACCATTGTAAATGATGCCGGCGAACCGGTGTCGGGTGCTTCCATCACCGTTAAAGGCAGTAATACCGGAACAAGTTCTGCCATCAATGGAAGCTTTAGTATTACGGTGCCGGAAAATGCAGTGCTGATCGTATCTGCCGTGGGCCATGCCACTACAGAAGTATCGGTGAATGGCAGACAACAATTAACCATTACTTTAACACGTACAGAACAACGTATGGATGAAGTGGTGGTGATTGGTTATGGTACTGCGAGCAAAAGAGATCTTACCGGTTCTATTGTAAAAGTAGATGGTAAAGAAGTGGCAGATAAGCCAAACGTTAACCCGGTAGCATCCTTACAGGGTAAAGTAGCAGGATTGACAGTAACCCCTTCTGCAGGTATTGGCCGTGCTCCGGACATTCGCATTCGGGGTACCAACAGTATCGGTGATGATGCCGTGAGACCGGTATACGTGGTAGATGGTATTTTGAATGATAATATCGACTACCTTAATCCAAATGATATTGAGTCTATCGAAATTTTAAAAGATCCTTCTTCACTCGCCATCTTTGGGGTGAGAGGTGCTGCAGGTGCTATTGCCATTACCACTAAAAAAGCAAAAGCAGGCCAGGTGATCGTGAACTTCAATTCCAGTTTTGGACAAAAACAACTGGTTGATAAAATAGATGTGCTTACCAATGGTAATGACTTTAAAACACTTTACCTGGAGGAAAATGCAAATATTGGTGTTACCAACAATTTTGATTTTACCAACTGGAATGGTAATACCGACTGGATTGATGCTGTTACTCAAAAAGGAATGTTCAACAGCAACAACCTAAGTGTTACCGCCAGCAGCGAAAAAAACAGGTTTTATGCCGGCATCGGCTTTATTAACGAGGAAGGCATTGTAATCCACGAAAAGTTGAAAAAATATTTGTTCAACCTCAGCAATGAATACAGGTTCAACAAGAATTTTAAAATGGGGGTAACTTTCAATACTACCCGCACAGAAGCTCCTAACGACGGTACAGGTACCTTGGAAAATGCAAGAAGAATTGCACCTGTTGTAAGCGATGGTACCACACCGTATCGCATGAAATTGTACAGCGATTCTATGACCTACCAGTTGTATTCGGCTTTGCCTTCTATTCAAAATACATTGCAGAACCCACTGGTGTCAAGAGAAAATACATGGAATAAATTTATAGGTCGTGAACAACGTTATGTGGGAAGCATTTATGCCGAAGTAAACTTTTTAAGAGACTTTAATTTCCGCCTGGCATTCTATGGGGATCAGAGTTATGTTAATAGTAGAAGTTATAGTCCTATTTATGCAGCGTACGATCCTGATGCAGGTGCCGGCTTTCTTGTAAACAGAACCACTTCAGTTTCTCAAAGTGAAGACAGGTGGCAGAAACTGCAATCTGATTATTTACTGAACTATAAAAAGAATATTGGCGGTCATAATATCCAGGGAACTGCTGGTTGGACAACTTATTCAAGCTCTTATCGTGGATTTAGCGGAAGGGTAGCACAGCTTGAAGGCCAGACCCCGATCCCTGATGACAAAAGGTTTTGGTACCTGAATAATCGTTTTACTGATATTTCCAATGCCACTGCAAATTCTGGGCAAACAGAAGCCAACACCCTTTCATTCCTGCTTCGTGGTATTTACAATTTCAACAATAAATACTACCTGAATGGTACTTTCAGGAGAGATGGTTCATCACTGATTTATAATCCCGATCAACGCTGGCAAAACTTCTGGGCTGTGGGTGCCGGTTGGGAGATCAGCAAAGAAGCTTTCATGAAGAACGTTTCAAAAATCAATTTCCTTAAGCTGAAGGGTTCTATAGGTGTATTGGGTAGTCAAAATACTTACGGTGTTAGTTATCCATACTTCCCAACGTTCTCTTCTGGCAACACAGCAGTATTTGGAAGCAGCGTGTTTCCTGCATACGTAAACAATTATGAGCCCGATCCAAACCTGCGTTGGGAAACAGTTCATGGTCGTGAAGTTGGTATTGAGTTCGGGATGTTGAATAATAAGCTGAGTGGTGAAATCAACTATTATAACAAAGTAACAAAAGACATGTTGTCTTTCTTACAGAACGGGCCGAGCAGAACCCTTGGTAATTTTGGTTCTATTTCCAACAAAGGTTTGGAGGCATCCCTGAATTATAATGGTACTATTAGTTCTGATCTTACCTACCGCATCAGTGGTAATATCACCACTTTTAAAAATAAGGTAGAAGAGTTTGGAACTTTCTTGCCAGCTAGTGAAAGCACACCAAACCAAACAGAAGTGGGATTGCCCATTGGTTATTTCTATGGTTATGTAGTGGAAGGTGTGTACCAGAGTTATGCTGATAAAATTGCATCACCAATTGTGGTTGGGTACGATTATGGACCCGGGGATTTAAAATACAAAGACATCAATGGCGATGGATTTATTACCACCACCGACAGAACGATGATTGGTAATCCAACTCCTGATTTTAATTATGGAATGTCGTTCAACCTTAACTACAAACGTTTTGATTTTGGTATCGACTTCCAGGGTTCATATGGTGCAGAAGTGTACAGAGTGTGGGGTTCATCAGAACTTCCTTACTCCAGGTATAACTATCCTGCTTTTAAAATGAACAGGTGGAATGGCGAAGGAACTTCTAACTGGGTGCCAAGATTAGGTGATAAATTTGCGATCAACAGGCTGCCTTCTACATTTGGAATAGAAGATGGTAGTTACCTAAGGATCAGAAATGTACAGGTTGGTTATAATTTTGCAACAGATCTTTTGTCAAAAGCCCATATAAAGAGCTTCAGGATTTTTGCAAATGTGCAGAATTTAAAAACCTTTAAAAATAATTCGGGTTATGCACCGGAGTTTGGAGGTTCCCCAACATATTTTGGTGTTGACTGGGGCAACGGACCGATACCAATGGTGTACACAGCCGGTATCAATGTAAATTTTTAAAAGAAACTATTAAACCTATTTAATATGAAAAAAATAATAGTTGGAATTTTTGCGGTTGCTGTTTCTGCTGTAACAATGCTGAGCATGCAAGGCTGCGAAAAATACCTGGATAAAAAACCATTAGAAGCCACCCTCGACGATCTTGGACAGGGTGGGCTCGAAGGGCTTGTATTTGGCTTGTATGGTGGCTTGCGTAATCCTGACGTAGGTGGAGCCGCCTGGGGTCATATTCCATGGATGGCCATTCACAGCTTCAGGGATGATGATTTTATAAAAGGCAGTAGTGAATCTGATGGAGCAGATTGGGCGGTGATTTATGATCAATATCAATATTCCAAAGATCACTGGAGTACTAATATTTATTATGAACGCAAGTATGTAATGATCAACCTGGCAAATACGGTGTTGTATACTGCCGACTCGCTTGATCTTACCGATGCGCCTTCATTGGTGAACGTAGCAGAAGCAAAATTTGTAAGAGCACTTACTTATTTCGACCTGGTGAGAACCTATGGTGAAGTAAGAAAAGTTACAGAGCCCATTCGTAACGCAGCGCAGGTAAACAGTATGCCGAAGTCGACTGTTGCAGAAATTTATGCGTTGATTGACGAGGACTTAACGTATGCTACGCAATACCTTCCACTCAACTGGAATACATCATCAGGTGCGAGCCAGTATCCTGGCCGCTTAACAAGTGGTGCAGCAAAGTCATTACACGCAAAAACCCTGCTGTATCGCCAGCAATGGGGACAGGCGCTTAGTTTGCTCGAATCTGTAATTGGTTCCGGCCAGTATAGTTTGGAATCTAATTTCTCCAGGGTATTTCAAACAGCCGGCGAAAACGGGCCTGAATCTATTTTTGAGATACAGGCATACAAAGGTCCTGGTGGTAACCCGGATTTTTATACTTTTTATGCTACCTGCCAGGGTGTACGTGGTTCTGATGCCTCGGGTTGGAATATGGGCTGGGGCTGGAATACACCTACACTAAATCTTGTAAATGCATTTGAAGCAAACGACCCCCGCTTAAGAAGATCCATCCTTTTCTCCGGCCAGTCAGACGATCCGCAATACGGTGGCTATGGCCGCACGCTGCCGCCTTATCCAGCTGTACTACCAAGACCTTACTGGAACAAAAAAGTGTATGCTGATCCTGCAGAGCAGGCTGCTACCAACGATCCAAATGGTAATGGCGGATGCAACCAACGCCTCTTGCGTTATGCCGATGTATTGTTAATGGCAGCAGAAGCAGCCAATGAAACAAATAATGGTTCCAGGGCGGAGGAATTGCTCGAAATGGTAAGGGCAAGAGCAAGGCAGGGCCAGGCCGGGGTGTTACCGTTCATTGCTTATGCAAACCAGGCCCAGATGCGTGCTGCCATCAAGCAGGAACGCAGGGTGGAACTTGCAGGCGAAGGTGAAAGATTCTTTGACCTGGTTCGTTGGGGCGATGCAGTATCTGTACTTGGAGGAATGGGCTATCAACCGAGAAATCGTTATCTGCCTTTGCCTCAACCGATCATTGATCAATCACAAGGCGTGCTGCTTCAAAATCCTGATTACCCATAGAGGATATCATGGTTAACAATATTTTTAAATGCAGTTAAACAGAAACAATGAAAAATAATAATTATAAAATTCTCACACTTTTACTCGGCGCTGCCTTGTTTGTTTCGTCCTGTCAAAAAATGGATGAACCAGGAATGGGTGATTATCCTTCGGATACCAATCCCCCGGGAGGCCCGCTCAAGTTTTATGCAGCTTTTGATGGCACCACCAGTAATTCGCTGAAGAATGCAGTGGATAGCATCAGGGCAAATTATCCCAGCGAAAATCCGCTGGCGTCTATCGATGGCATCAATGGCAAAGCGGTGCAGGGAGAAACAGGAAAATTTGTGAAGTACATCAAGCCCAACGATTGGGCATTAACCGCACAGAGTTTTACGATATCTGCATGGTATAAAAGAGATGGGCAAACCAAAAACAATGAAGGCAATAACGGTCCTGAATACCTGATGAGTACAAGGGCTGTAGATAATTACAACTGGTCAAACGGAAGTTTCCTGTTTTTCCTGGAAGGAAATAACACTGCCTGCGCAGTTAAGTTCTACATCCAGTCTGCAAGTGGCGATGGTTGGTTAACATGGGAAGGCGGGCAATCAATGCCGGGATTACTCGATAATCAATGGCATCATATTGCAGTGTCGTATAACCATGTAAACAGCACTATGACATTGTATATAGATGGTGTTGCTAATCCCAATACAAAAACCTGGGGTACACATGGCGCATTAAACCTTGATGACTCCAAAATTGCCGAATTCCGCATTGGTCGTGGTCCACGTAATGATTCGGATGGCGACGGCCCCGGTGGCTGGTTGCAAAGTTCATTTAAGGGAGGTATCGACCAGTTCAGGTTATATGCTACAGCACTCACGCAGGCAGAAATATCTGCGCTGTTTAGTGCGAAAGAATAAATGAACCAGTTAGCTTGTAAAATAGCATACGGATATTTTTTAAAGGGGCTGGATTTACCATTAGGTGCCAGCCCCTTGTATTTAAAAGCATTTTGATTTTTAGAAATATCATGAAAAAAAAGATCTCTATTATTTCAGCAGTGCTGTTGGGAGCAGTGTCTTTATATTCCAGTTGCTCTAAAAGTAATTCGGGAACGCCCCCGGTAAACAACGCTCCGGTATCCCCGGCAACGGCATGGATCACAAACCCGGATGGATCTATGTTGCTTTCGCAACAACCAACAACGCTGGCGTTTGAAACTGTGGCTAACAATAATTTTAATATAGAAATTGATTCTACCAATAGCTTTCAAACAGTTGATGGATTTGGGTATACATTAACAGGGGGTAGTGCACAATTGATCAATGCCATGCCTGCTCCGCAAAAAGAAGTGTTACTCGCCGATCTTTTTTCGGCAACTGGTATTGCTGTAAGTTACATACGGGTAAGCATCGGTGCCTCTGACCTCAGCGCTTCCGTATTCAGTTATAATGATATGCCTGCAGGTCAAACCGATCCTACGCTGGCAAATTTCAACCTGGGGCCCGACCTTACAGACCTGGTGCCCGTGTTGCAAAAAATAAAAACCATCAATCCAAATATTAAAATACTGGGCTCGCCCTGGAGTGCCCCTGCCTGGATGAAAACAAACGGAAGCCCTATTGGCGGAAGTCTAAAGCCTGAATATTACAGTGTGTATGCGCAGTACTTTGTAAAATATATCAGGGCGATGGCAACTCTCGGCATAGCCATAGATGCTGTAACAGTACAAAATGAACCGCAGCACGATGGCAATAATCCAAGTATGCTGATGAATGCTACGGAACAGGCAGACTTTGTAAAAACTCACCTGGGCCCTGCATTGCAGGCAGCAAATCTTTCTACTAAAATTATCATCTGGGATCATAACTGCGACAACCCGGGCTACCCGATTTCCATTTTAAATGATGCCGCTGCAAAAGCGTTTGTTGATGGGTCGGCTTTTCATTTATATGCGGGAGATATCAGTGCTTTAACTACTGTTCATAATGCACATCCGGATAGGAATATTTATTTCACCGAGCAGTGGACATCCTCCACCGGAAATTTTGGAGGCGACTTAAAATGGCATATCAAAAATGTGATCGTGGGTTCTATGCGAAACTGGAGCAGGAACGCATTGGAGTGGAACCTGGCCAATGATCCAAACTTTGGACCACATACGCCCGGTGGATGTACGCAGTGCAAAGGCGCAATAACGATCGATGGTGCCAACTACAGTAAAAATGTTTCTTATTATATCATCGCCCACGCTTCTAAATTTGTTCCCCCGGGTTCTGTTCGTATTTTCAGCCCACTGGTAACATCACTGCCAAACGTTGCATTCAAACGGCCAGACGGTAAAAAGGTGTTGATAGTGTTAAACGACAGTGGCGGTGCGAGAGCATTCAATATTAAATTCAATGGGAAATGGGCAGTGGCCTCGTTGGCAAATGGAGCAGTAGGCACCTATGTTTGGTAACTGCTGCGATTGCCTTCAACATAATTCTCACAACGTAAAAATATCATCACTATGAATAAAGCTGTATTTGCATCCGTTATTTTTTCGGTTCTCTATGCTTCCTGCAATTATCCCGGCACCAGCAAGGCTGTAAGCAATCCTGCAGCCTCACAATCTAATTTCAATACAGATGGAAAGCAGGTGCTGGTGTATACCACAGCCGATAGCAGCAATCTTCGTTTAAGCCTTACCGATACTTTATCATTTGCTGATAAAGGGCAGCCTTTCGAAAACGAGATTACGGTGTTTGTGGATCCGTCTAAAACTTTTCAAACTTATTTTGGTACAGGTGCTGCATTAACGGATGCTTCTGCAGAAACCTTTTATAAATTACCGAAGGCAACACAGCAGGAGTTTTTAACGGCGCATTTCAGCAAGGACAAGGGTATTGGATATACCATTGCCCGTACCAATATTAATAGCTGCGATTTTAGCAGTGGTATGTACACTTATATCCAGGAAGGCGACAAAGAACTGAAGACCTTCAACATTGCACACGACCTAAAGTTTAAAATTCCTTTTATTAAAGAAGCACAGCAGGCGGCCGGCGGCAAGATAAATTTATATGCGAGCCCATGGAGCCCCCCGGCCTTTATGAAAGACAATAATAACATGCTTCACGGTGGTAAATTGAAACCTGAATTTTATGACAGCTGGGCATTGTATTACACTAAGTTTATTAAGGAGTATGAGAAAAATGGATTGCCTGTATGGGGCATCAGTGTTCAGAATGAACCCATGGCAAAGCAGATATGGGAAAGTTGTATTTACACTGCTGAAGAAGAAACTAAATTTTTAAGAGATCATCTTGGTCCAACCATGGAAAAAGAAGGCCTCGGCGATAAAAAAATTATTGTGTGGGGTCACAACAGGGATCTTATCTACCAGCGTGCACAAACTTACTTTAATGATCCTGAAGCCAGCAAGTATATCTGGGGGATTGGTTTTCACTGGTACGAAGACTGGAGCGGCGGCACCCCCATGTATGATAACCTGAGGAGGGTGTATGAATCATTCCCGGGTAAAAATATTTTTTTCACAGAAGGTTGTGCGGAGAGTTTTAATTCCAGCAGGTATAATGCATGGGTATTGGGAGAAGAATATGGCCGATCTATGATCAACGATTTTAATAATGGGATGGTAGGCTTTACAGATTGGAATATACTGCTGGATGAAACTGGCGGGCCAAACCATGTTAAGAATTTTTGTTTTGCACCGGTGCATGCAGATACCAGGACTGGTAAACTTATTTACACCAATGCCTATTATTATATCGGGCATTTCAGCAAGTTCATTCAGCCCGGGGCAAAAAGAATTGTTGCTTCTGCCACACGCAGCCAGTTGCTCACTACGGCATTTTTAAACCCCGATGGAAAAGTGGTAGTAGTGGTAATGAACCAGGGCAGCATCAACACTCCTTATTCCTTATGGATCAATAATAAAGCTGCTGTATCTAATGCAGCGCCTCACTCCATTTCTACTTTAATATTTTAACCTGCCATATGAAAAGCACCACTGTATTTGCTGTATTGTTTTTTGTTGTTGTTTCATCCGGCTGCAAAAAGGATGGCGGTGGAGGTGGAACAAATACGCCGCCTGCAGCAATGAATCTGTTGAACGTGCAACTGGGTAGTACGCCTGCCGTATTAGCTTCCACTAACTATAATGTAGCTGTACAGTCGCAGTTAAAATTAAAGTTCGACAAAAAGATCAGCAGGGCCAGTGTGTCTTCCGGCATTCAGCTGGCAGAGCCGGGCATTGGAAATACTCCTTATGCTGCCTCTTACGAAAATGGAGACAGCACTGTTGTAATTACGCCCTCCTCCAGCCTTAAGTATATTAGTTTATACCAGTTGGTTACCTCCACCTCGTTAAAATCTGCTGATGGCGGTAATTTTAATAATCCTGCTACAATCAGGTTTGTTACAAGGATCGACTCCTCCCGAAAGTTCCCTGTCATCAGTGACGATGCCTTGCTCACAAAGATCCAGGAACAAACTTTTAAATACTTCTGGGACTTCGCTCATCCCACCAGCGGCCTGGCAAGAGAAAGAAACAGTTCAGGGGATATCGTTACATCTGGTGGATCAGGCTTTGGTATTATGGCCATACCGGTTGGTATCAACCGTGGTTTTATTACTCGTGCACAGGGATTGCAGCGCATGCAAACGATCGTAAACTTTTTAAAAAATACGGCAGTTAAGGTTAAAGGTGCTTTTCCTCATTGGCTCAATGGCCAAACGGGCGCTATTGTGCCCTTTAGCGCAAATGATAATGGTGCCGATCTCGTGGAAACTTCTTACCTGATGATGGGATTAATTACAGCAAGGCAATATTTTAATACAGCCGATGCTGCAGAAGCGACGCTGCGTGCAGATATCAATACGCTCTATAATAACGTGGAGTGGGATTGGTTTAGAAATAATAATCAGAATGTATTGTATTGGCATTACAGCGCTTCCAATGGCTGGGTAATAAATTTGCCGATAAGAGGTTGGAATGAATGCCTTATAACTTATGTGTTGGCGGCATCCTCTGCTACACATCCTGTTCCAACATCGGTATATTCCAATGGCTGGAAGGGCGGATCTCAATATACTAACGGAAACACTTATTACGGGTATACCTTACCGTTAGGCCCTGCTTATGGCGGTCCCTTGTTTTTTTCTCATTATTCTTTTTTAGGGATCAATCCTACAGGCCTGAATGAGGGTGGAGTAAATTTTGCTACCCAAACAAAACATCATACCCTTATCAATTATAATTATTGCAAAACCAATCCCTCGAACTATTTCGGTTATAGCGATAGTACCTGGGGGCTCACGGCCAGTGATATTGAAAATGGTTATACTGCCAGTTCACCGACAAATGATGTGGGTGTAATAGCACCTACTGCCGCATTGTCGAGTATTCCGTTTACGCCCAATGAATCTATGGCTGCTTTAAAATTTTATTATTATGTGTTAGGTGATAAGCTGTTTAAAGAATATGGTTTTGTAGATGCGTTTTCGCTGCACAAGCCATGGTTTGCCAGTTCATTTTTAGCGATAGACCAGGGGCCGATTTTATTGATGATTGAAAATTACAGAACAGGCTTACTATGGAATTTGTTCACCAGTGCCCCTGAAGTAAAAACCGGCATGCTTGGCCTTGGATTTACAGCGCCTTATTTATAATTTTTATTAAAAAAACCAAATGACCGTTACAAGATTTGTCATAATTGCCATTCTTTTTGTGAATACAGCTTCGTATGCGCAGAAGACGACAGTGAAAGATTTTGATCCTGCCAAACGTGCAAAAAATTTATCAGACTCTGCTTTGTTGGATGAGGTACAAAAACAAACCTTTAAATATTTCTGGGATTTTGCGCACCCTGTGAGCGGCCTTGCAAGGGAAAGAAGCAATGAAAGTTTTGGCTATGGTCATGAGGTTACTACAACAGGGGGTACAGGCTTTGGCATCATGAGCGTGGTTGTAGCCACCGAAAGAAAATGGATTGGCAGAGACACTGCCGCAAAGTTTTTATTGAAGATGGTGAATTTTTTATTGAAGGCAGATGCCTACCATGGAGTGTTTCCGCATTGGCTCAATGGTGCTACCGGAAAAACCATCCCGTTTAGCAGGAAAGACGATGGTGCTGACCTTGTGGAAACTTCGTTCCTCTTCCAGGGATTGCTTACTGCCAGGCAATATTTTACTGGAGAAAACCGGGTGGAGAGAGAATTGAGGAATCGCATCAACTGGCTGTGGGATGGTATTGAATGGAACTGGTTTACACAGGGCGGGCAGGATGTGTTGTACTGGCACTGGAGCCCTAACAATGGATGGGCTATGGATTTTCCTGTTCGTGGTTTTAATGAATGTTTGATCATGTATGTACTTGCTGCAAGCAAGGATGGTAAATATGCCGTGCCTGCTTCAGTATATCACCGGGGCTGGGCCGAGAGCAATTTTTTTATCAACAAAAGAACGTTTTACGGCTACACGTTGCCGTTAGGTTTTGATTACGGCGGCCCGCTTTTCTTTTCTCATTATTCTTTTTTAGGACTGGATCCACGTGGATTAAAAGACAATTATGCGGACTATTGGGAACAAAACAAAAATCATACGCTTATCAACAGGGCTTATTGTATAGACAACCCGATGGAGTTTAAAGGTTATGGAGAAAACTGCTGGGGATTAACGGCAAGCGACACGTACAATGGTTATGATGCACACTCGCCCACCAATGATAAAGGAACCATCACTCCCACTGCGGCCCTTTCTGCTTTTCCTTACACACCTGAATATAGTATGCAGGCGCTCAAACATTTTTATTATAACAAAGGAGATCAACTCTGGAGCAGGTATGGTTTTGTGGATGCTTTTAATGAAACAAAAAACTGGGTGGCCAGTTCTCATCTCGCCATCGACCAGGGACCCATTATCGTGATGATCGAAAATTACAGGAGCGGCCTGTTGTGGAATCTGTTTATGAGCAGCCCAGAAATTAAAAGGGGTTTAAAAAAAATAGGCTTTCAAAGCCCGCATTTAAAAACTGTTGCTGTTGCCGAAAGCCGGTAAATTTATTATATGAAGAAATTTATTTTCCTGAATATCTTTTTGCTGCTGGCAATGCTGCCTGCCTTATCGCAAACCAGCGTGAGTGTAATGAGTTTCAACATAAGGCTCGATGTGGCATCAGATGGCGAAAATCGATGGGATGCAAGAAAGGACCGTGTAACAGGCCTGGTAAATTTTTATGAGCCCGATTTTGTGGGCGGGCAGGAAGTAATGTTTCACCAGCTCAACTATATGTTGCAAAACATGAACGGTTATGCATTTATCGGCGTGGGAAGAGATGATGGAAAAACAAAGGGCGAATTCTCATGCATTTTTTATAAGAAGGAGAAATATGATTTGATCAGGCAATCCACCTTCTGGCTGTCATCAACACCGGATACGGTTTCTAAAGGTTGGGATGCAGCGATTGTGAGGGTGTGCACTTACGGGTTGTTCCGGTCGAAAAAAACAAAACAGTTGTTCTGGGTGTTCAACACTCATTTTGATCATATGGGCGAGCAGGCCAGGTCGGAATCGGCTAAATTAATTTTTAGCAAGATACAGCGCATCAACACAAAAAATTATCCTGTGATCGTTACAGGTGATTTTAATTCGAAGCCGGATGCAGCACCTGCACAATTTATGATGGCAAACATGAACAATGCAAGGGATATCAGCAAGCTGGTTTACGGCAATGCAGATACCTGGAATGGATTTAAGTTCCAAGAAAAACCAGATGGATGTATTGATTATATTTTCGTGGCAAAGGACAAACGGGTTTCGGTGTCAAAATTTGCGACCATTACCGATTCGTATGACATGAAATATCCTTCAGATCATTTTCCAATTACGGCAACAATAAATATCTCCAAATGACAAGAGTATTTTTTGCTTCAATCCTTTCACTGCTGGCGATCCAGGTAGTGGCTCAAAATTCGCCGCTTGGGGAACAGGGGGGCTCGGGACGTACGTATTGCAACCCCATCAACATTGATTATGGTTATACACCTATTCCCAATTTTTCGAACTGGGGCAGGCATAGGGCCACAGCTGATCCTGTTGTTGTAAACTACAAGGGTGATTATTATTTATTTAGTACCAATCAATGGGGTTACTGGTGGAGTAATGATATGCTTAACTGGAATTTTATTTCACGCAAATTTTTGCGGCCCTGGAATATTGCATATGATGAATTGTGTGCGCCGGGTGTTGGCATCATTGGCGATACCATGATTGTATTTGGAAGTACTTACACCAATAACTTCAGCATATGGATGAGCACAGATCCCAAATCGAATGTGTGGAAGCCGCTGGTAGATTCTTTTGATATCGGCGGATGGGATCCGTCATTTTTTACAGACGATGATGGTAAACTTTACATGTACAATGGCAGCAGCAATAAGTTCCCCATGTATGGCATAGAGTTAAACAGGAAAACCTTGCAACCTTATGGCACTCGCAAAGAAATGTATTTGCTGGAGCCATGGAGATTTGGCTGGCAGCGGTTTGGAGAACATATGGATAATACTTTTTTAGATCCTTTTATTGAAGGCAGCCATATGACCAAGTATAAAAACAAGTATTACCTGCAATACGGTGCGCCGGGCACAGAATTCAGTGGTTATGCAGATGGATTGCTGGTAGGCACAGGTCCCCTTGGCCCTTTTGAAGCGCAGAGTGATCCATTGAGCATCAAGGTGGGTGGCTTTGTAAGAGGCGCCGGCCACGGGGCAACTTTTAAAGATAATTTTGGCCAGTACTGGCATATTTCCACAACAGTGATCTCTGTAAAAAATACTTTCGAAAGGAGATTGGGCGTATGGCCAACCGGTTTTGACAAGGATGATAAAATGTTTTGCAATACAACTTTTGGAGATTACCCGCACTATATTCCGGGCAAAGGAATTGATGGAACACAATATGGAAGGGATGGCAAGTCTCCTTACTTTACAGGTTGGATGCTGCTGAATTATAATAAACCGGCACAGGTGTCGAGTACGCTTGGTGGTTACCATGCCAACAATGCAGTAGACGAACTGGCGAAAACTTACTGGAGCGCAACCAGCGGAGATAAGGGTGAATGGATTCAGACCGATCTTGGAAATATCAGTACGGTGCATGCAGTGCAGGTGAATTATGCCGACCAGGATGTAAGTTTTCCAAAAGCGATGGATAGCATTTTCCTGGGAAAAACGATCGGCCTGTCTCATCAATATATCATGCGTTATTCTGCCGACGGAAAAAAATGGAGCACACTTGTTGACAAGAGTAATAACAATAAGGATGTTCCGCACGATTATGTAGAGTTACCCAAGCCAGTGCAGGCAAGATACATACGGCTTGAAAATATAAAAATGCCCACCGGAAAATTTGCGATCAGTGGTTTGAGGGTATTTGGCAATGGCAATGGCGCTAAACCAAAACCGGTAGAAGGTTTTATTGTATTGCGTACACAAAAAGACAAACGCAGCGCTTTTATAAAATGGAAACCTGCCGATGATGCATTTGCATACAATATCTATTATGGTACCCACCCTGATAAATTATATACCAGCATAATGGTGCATTCCAATAATGAGTATTGGATGAAAGCTATGGATTCAGAAGTGGATTATTATTATTGTATTGAAGCCATTAATGAGAATGGAACAAGTGAAAGAACAAAAACGATTAAAGTAGAATAACAATAAGATGAGAAAAACAGGAGTATTTCTTTTTGTGTTTTGTTTGGCGTTTAGTAAAAAATTTGCACAACATCCCCCTTTCTGGGAGGATATCCACCAATTCCAAAAGCAGGACAGCATTTCATTCCCGGCGGCTAATCAAATTTTATTTGTTGGCAGCTCTTCGTTCACTCTTTGGAAAGATGTGCGGGATTATTTTCCTGGCAAGCCCATCATCAACAGGGGCTTTGGCGGATCATCGTTACCGGATGTGATACGGTATGCCAACGATATCATTCTGCCATACAAACCCAAACAGGTGGTGATCTATTGTGGTGAAAATGATTTTGCCGGCGATGAAACATTGATGCCCGCCAAGGTAGCAGAAAGATTTTATGAACTATTCGCTATCATCAGGGCGAAGTATAAAAAAGTGCCGATTGCTTATGTATCCATGAAACCTAGCCCTAGTCGTATGCATTTAATGGCTAAGTTCAATGTGGCCAATCAAATGATACGCATGTTCCTGGAGAAAAAGAAAAGGACTGAATATATTGATACATATAATGCCATGCTGGATGGCAACGGCCGACCATTTTCTCATATATTTTTAAAAGACAGTTTGCACATGAATGCGGAGGGATATAAAATATGGCAGAAAAAAATAGCGCCTGTACTTAAATGATCCCTGCGGCTATGCAGTTGACGAGTGCGACGCAACAACTGCATCATTGAAAAACAAATGCTCGTAACAAAAAAAATATTTGCTCTACAGATAAAAAGTTAAAGAATGAAACGGATCACCTGCCTGCTCACCCTTAGTATTGTATTTCTTTCGCCTGCGGTATTTGCGCAAAAGCCTGACCCGGTAAAGATGAAGGCCTTTGTAGATGCGCTCATGAAAAAAATGACCATAGACGAAAAGATCGGCCAATTGAATTTGCCTGGATCCGGTGATATCGTTACAGGTCAGGCCAAAAGCTCTGACATCGCTAAAAAAATTAAGGCCGGCCAGGTGGGTGGGCTGTTCAATATTAAGGGTGTAGAAAAAATTAAAGAAGTGCAGCGGATTGCGGTGGAAGAAAGCAGGATGAAAATTCCTTTGTTGTTTGGTATGGATGTGATCCATGGTTATCAAACTACCTTTCCCATACCACTTGGTATGAGTTGCGTGTGGGACATGGGGCTGGTAGAAAAATCTGCCCGCATTGCTGCCGTTGAAGCAAGTGCCAGCGGCATTAACTGGACTTTCAGCCCGATGGTGGATGTGAGCCGTGACCCACGCTGGGGCCGCATTTCGGAGGGTAGTGGTGAAGATGCATACCTGGGTTCACAAATTGCAAAAGCAATGGTGAAGGGATACCAGGGTGATTTTTCAAAGAACTCGCATATTATGGCCTGCGTAAAACATTATGCACTGTATGGTGCTGCTGAGGCTGGCCGGGATTATGGTACCACGGATATGAGCCGGGTAAGAATGTTTAATGAATACCTGCCGCCTTACAAAGCTGCAGTAGAAGCAGGTGTGGGCAGCGTGATGGCTTCGTTTAATGAAGTAGATGGAATTCCTGCAACTGCCAATAAATTTTTAATGACAGATGTTTTAAGAAACCAGTGGGGATTTAAAGGTTTTGTAGTAACCGATTATACAGGCATTAATGAAATGATAGACCATGGCATGGGTGACCTGCAACAAGTGTCGGCACTTGCTTTAAAAGCGGGTGTGCATATGGATATGGTGGGGGAAGGTTTTTTATTGACCTTAAAAAAATCTTTACAACAAGGCAAAGTAACCCTTGCACAAATTGATAATGCCTGCCGTCTGATTCTTGAAGCAAAATACAAACTGGGTTTATTCCAGGATCCTTATAAGTTCTGTGATGCAGACCGCAGCAGGAGAGAAGTGTACACTGCTGAGCACATAAAAGCTGCGAGGGATATTGCTGCAGAAAGTTTTGTGTTGCTCAAAAATCAAAACAATGTATTGCCTTTAAAAAAATCCGGCAAAATTGCACTGATAGGCCCCCTGGCCAATACTAAAGAAAATATGCCGGGTACCTGGAGCGTTGCCACCGATTTAAAAACGGCTGTTGCAGTAAAGGAAGGGCTGGAAAAGGCGGTGGGAAATAATGCTCAGATTTTATATGCAAAAGGATCAAACATTGATGCGGATAGTTTACTGGAATTACGGGGTACCATGTTTGGCCGTGAAATAGGAAGAGATGGCCGCACAGAAGAACAGTTGCTCCAGGAGGCTTTGCTGGTAGCCAATCAAAGCGATGTAATAGTGGCTGCGCTTGGCGAGGCTTCTGAAATGAGTGGAGAAAGCAGCAGCAGGAGTAATATCGACATACCGGCAACACAGAAAAAATTGCTGGCTGCTTTGTTAAAAACGGGCAAACCTGTTGTGCTGCTGTTATTTGCCGGCCGACCAATGACGCTTGCATGGGAAAAAGAAAATGTGCCTGCCATATTAAATGTGTGGTTTGGTGGAAGCGAGGCGGGCAACGCTATTGCAGATGTATTGTTTGGCGATGTGAATCCATCTGGCAAACTCTCCACTACTTTCCCGCAGAATATTGGCCAGGTGCCGCTGTTTTATAATCATAAAAATACCGGGCGTCCTTTGGGCGAGGGGAAATGGTTTGAAAAATTTCGCAGCAACTACCTCGATGTGAGCAATGATCCATTATTTCCATTTGGTTTTGGGCTGAGCTATAGCAATTTTACCTACAGTGATATCAGCGTTAGCAGCAAAAAACTGAAGGGGAACCAAACCCTCACCGCAACAGTAACGGTTACCAATAATAGCGCTGTGGATGGAAAAGAAGTGGTGCAATTGTATATCAGGGATATGGTGGGCACGAGCACGAGGCCTGTAAAAGAATTAAAAGGATTTCAAAAGGTATTGATCAAAGCAGGCGAATCAAAAAAAGTGACTTTCAACATCACACCCAACGATCTGAAGTTTTATAATTATGATCTCAAATACGATTGGGAATCTGGCGATTTTAATATTATGATCGGTGGTAATTCAAAAGACCTGAAATCCGTAATGGTAAACTGGGCAAAATAGAAGGAACTGCAGTTTTATGGATTTTTACTGCTGATGAGGTTTTGTTGCAGCGCCTGCGTGTTTCTGCAGCCCTGTTGCTGTAGTTGATGTAGAAATGTTGTAGTTGATTTCTCCCGCAAAAACAGTTTGGGTATTATTTTTATCAAAATCGTTTTTATGGTAAAAAAAATAGTGGCCCTGGTTTTGTCGGCTTTTGTGTGGATGGGTTCCACCGCCCAGCACACCGTGAAAAAAACAATTGATCAAAAAGTTGATTCTGTTCTTAAGCTGATGACGCTGGCAGAAAAAGTTGGCCAGCTCACCCAGTACACAAATGATTTTGCCGAAACCGGCCCTATTACAAAGGATGGCGAGAAAAAAGAAAAAGTAAGAAAGGGGCTGGTGGGCTCTTACCTTAACGTATATGGTGCCGAACGCACCCGCAGCCTGCAGGAAATTGCCATGCAAAGCCGGTTAAAAATCCCGTTACTTTTTGGGCAGGATGTGATCCACGGTTTCAGAACTATTTTTCCTTTACCATTAGCGGAGGCAGCGAGTTGGGATTTGCCTGCGATTGAAAAAAGTGCCCGCATTGCCGCCATAGAAGCGGCTGCCCAGGGCATTCATTGGACTTTTGCGCCCATGGTAGATGTGGGCCGTGATCCCCGCTGGGGCAGGGTAATGGAAGGAGCAGGGGAAGATACCTACCTGGGATCGGTTATTGCCACAGCGAGGGTTAAAGGTTTCCAGGGAAAAGGATTTGGAAATACTGATGCCGTAATGGCATGCGCCAAACATTTTGCCGCTTACGGTGCAGCCGTGGGTGGCCGGGACTACAACAGTGTAGACATGAGCCTCGCACATCTTCACCAGTATTACCTGCCTCCATTTAAAGCGGCTGCCGAGGCTGGTGTGGCCACTTTTATGAATGCATTTAATGATCTCAACGGCGTGCCCGCCACGGGCAATAAATATTTGCAGAGAGACATTTTAAAAAACCAGTGGGGCTTTAAAGGATTTGTGGTGAGCGACTGGGGAAGTATTGGCGAAATGATCAACCATGGATATGCGAAGGATGGAGCAGATGCAGCACTGAAAGCATTGACGGCAGGCAGCGATATGGATATGGAAAGCCGTGCCTATATCGATCACCTGGAAAAACTGGTAAACGAAAAGAAGATCAGTATCACGTTGCTGAATGATGCAGTGCGAAGGATCCTGCGCAAAAAATTTGAAATGGGTTTGTTCGATGATCCTTATCGCTACAGCAATGTAGAAAGAGAAAAACAGCAATGGAACAATGCACAACACCTGGAAGCATCCAGGGATATGGCGAAAAAAAGTATTGTTCTTCTCAAAAATGAAAACAAAATGTTGCCTTTACCAAGCCAGGGAAAAACAATTGCGTTTATTGGGCCTTTTGTAAAAGCGAAATCAGATCATAATGGTTTCTGGAGTTTCGACTGGCCCGATGACAGTGTACGTATTTCAAGTATATGGGATGCCAGCACCAAAAGATATCCCGGTAATAAATATTTGTATGCAAAAGGATGTGAGATCACCGATTCTTCACAATCAGGCTTCGCTGAAGCAATTTCTACAGCATCTCAATCTGATATGATTGTTTTTACAGCAGGAGAAAAAAGAGACCAGAGTGGTGAAGCAAAAAGCAGGAGTAATATTCATTTACCAGGTGTGCAGGAAGAGTTGATCAAACAACTGGTAGCCACGGGAAAGCCAGTGGTAGTGCTTATTGCCGGCGGAAGGCCACTGGTGTTTAATTATACTGCCGACAATGCGAAAGGAATTTTATTTACCTGGTGGCTGGGTACCGAAGCCGGTAATGCCATAACAGATGTATTGTTTGGAGAGTACAATCCTTCCGGCAAATTGCCAATGACATTTCCAAGAACAGAAGGGCAGGTACCCATCTATTATAATTATTTCAATACCGGCAGGCCTGCAAAAAATGAAACGGATATCAATTATGTGTCTGCTTATATCGACCTGCCCAATTCTCCCAAATATCCTTTTGGGTATGGATTGAGTTATACCCGTTTTGAATACGGGGAAATACAACTTGGCAGTAAGGTGATTACAGCCACAGAACCATTAAAAGTTTCTGTCACCGTAAAAAATGCAGGAGACCGGGATGGGGAAGAAGTAGTGCAGTTGTATATACGGGATTTGGTTGCTTCGCTGGTAAGGCCGGTGAAGGAACTGAAAGCTTTTCAAAAGATCCGGTTAAAAGCAGGAGAAACAAAAACCGTTTCGTTTACCATTCAGCAAAAAGATCTGTCATTTTACAATAATGATGGTAAACAAATAGTGGAGCCCGGCGAATTCAAATTATTTATTGGTGGCAGTAGCAGTGATACCAAAGAAGCAGGTTTTGAATTAAAATAGTGTGCGTTTTTGTTTTGAAAAAACCCGTCACCCAAAAGTGCGGGCTTTTTATTTTAATACTATATATTTTGTATTTTTAATACTTCATTACTAAACTATGAGAAATGCGTGTATTGACGCTGTTCCTTGTTTTGTTTTCCGGTAAACTTATTGCACAGCCTTGTTCGGGGCCGGGTCGCACTCCACAAACGGCAACCGTTGTGTGCGGTACCCTCACTTTTTTTCAACAAAACCTTCCTAACTGTAACGGGCAAACAGTGGTTAATTCACTTTGTTCAGGCTTAGTTTCTGACCATGCATCCTGGTATCGTTTTCGTTGTTATCAAACAGGTACTTTGGGATTTACCATCACTCCCCTGGGACCCAATGACGATTATGATTGGGCTGTGATGGACATTACCGGCCGGGCTCCCCAGGATGTATATACAACTAACCTCGCTATTTCTGTAAACTTGTGCGGTTTTACCGGTGCAACGGGGTGTAGCTCACTCGGCAGCACAGACGGAAACTGTGCCGGTAACACCTTTTTGTGGAACCGGATGCCTAACCTAATCGCAGGCAACGATTATTTATTGCTTGTAAGTAATTGGTCACAGTCAGGGATGGGCTATAACCTCACATTTAGTGGGGGAACAGCAGTACTTACCGACAATCTTTTGCCCACCATAACAAATGTTGGAACGGTGGGATGCAACAGTTCACAGATCCAGGTACAGTTATCGGAAGATATTTTATGCAATAGTTTCTCAGCTGCTAATACTGAGTTTACCATCACCGATGGAACGAATACTTATCCTTTTACTTCTATCAGCTCAGCGTGTAGCAACGGGCTAAATGCGGTAACAGGCTTCAGCATTAATATGCAGAATCCCTTACCTGCCGGAAACTATAACCTTGTGGTGAATACAGGCGCAGATGGTAACAGCTTGCTGGATGTTTGTAATACAGAATTGATACCCGGTTCTAGTTTTCCATTTACAATTGCAGCACAGCCCGCACCCGTTGTTGATACACTCCTTTACAATGGGTGCGCACCCACCGTATTGAAACTGGCTTTAAATAAAATTGTGACCTGTGGATCTATCACAAACACTGGTTCAGAATTTTCTATTACACCCGGTACGCATACCATCACATCGGTGCAAACGGTTTGTAGCGGAAGCCCGGCTGCAACAGATACCATCATTATTAACTTGCAAAACCCGCTTCCTCATGGAAATTACCAGTTGAATATTAACAACGGCAGCGATGGAAATACAATTGTAGATACCTGCGGCACTTCCATGGCGGCGGGTTATATGTATCCATTTACTATCATCCAGACTACCACGGCACCAGCCGTTCAGTCGGTAAGTTTTGATGAATGTAAACCCTTTAAAGTGCTTGTGAATTTTGACAAGCCCGTGGCCTGTAGCAGCATTTCTGCCGATGGATCAGAATTTTCTATAAGTCCCGGAGCGTTGACTGTCACGGGTATTGTTAGCAATTGTGTAAATGGATTTAGCACGCAGGTGGAACTTAGTTTGTCAGGCAGTTTACCCGCCGGAAATTTTAATATGAATATCAACAGTGGCACAGATGGCAATACACTTGCTGACAGTTGTTTTGCTTTTATCAGTGCTCCGGCTGTTACTCCTTTTGTCACAACGCAGGCTCCTGTCCCTATATTCGACTCTGTGCAATACGACAGGTGTTCTCCAAATAGTATCAAAGTATTTTATAGCAAACCTTTGTTGTGTTCAAGTATTAATGCAAATGGTTCTGAGTTCTCTATTACGGGTCCGGCACCTGTTGCCATTACCAGCGCCAGCACAGATGTAACCTGCAGTAGCGGTTATACCAACTGGGTGACACTCTCGCTCTCCCAACCCATCAATACATTCGGCACATTTGTATTGCACAACACAGCTGGTGCTGATGGAAATAGTGTGATGGATACCTGTTATGCCCCGCAGGATGTAAATGAAATTATTTCTTTTAATGTTCTGGGCAGGCCTTCTGCAACTTTTGAAGATTCACTGCACCTGGGTTGTGTAAATGATACGATCGTAGTGTCGCACCCTGGCGGCAATGGCATTAATAGCTGGCAATGGACGTTTAGTGATGGCACTGTGGTAAATGGGCCTGCGGCATCCCAGATTTTTCCTGCAAGTACCCCAACGGCTTCTGTACAACTCATCGTTTCTAACGGCACCTGTTCCGATACATTAACCAGGACTTACACTTTAAACAATGCTTTTAACGTGGCATTTTCTGCCAGTGCCGACACTGTATGTAGGAATACTGATGTTAGTTTCAGCAACAGCAGCAGCGGGAACAATCTAAGCTACCAATGGAATTTTGGCGACAACAGTACATTCAATGGACAGCAGCCTCCACCGCATGCTTATGCTAACC
>CBFGLL010000009.1:0-22542 GCA_965649585.1 uncultured Chitinophagaceae bacterium
ACTTGCCACTCTTGCACATCCTACTTTTCCAGCAGGGCATTTTTCAATTTTTGCATCAGAGGTAATCCATACAAACGGCACTGATATTGAAACACTGCTGCATAAAAAAACAGCTATTTGTTTCGGTCCGGGTTTGACGAATAACAAAGAAAATGAACAGCTGTTGAAAGACCTGGTGCATTACGCATCTGTACCAATGCTGGTTGATGCAACCGGAATTTCAATTTTAAAAAATATTAATGGGCTGTCTGAAAAAGTAAAAGTTCCGTTGATCATTACGCCGCATACCGGGGAATTTGCTATGCTGTTTGAAAAACATGCTAATGATTTTGATCGGTTGTTTGCAGCAATAGCCCACGCCACAACACAGGGTATCTATATCGTTTTAAAAGGTCCGCACAGCATTGTGGCCACACCTGCAGGTAAACTGTATTTTAATATCAATGGAAACAGTGGCATGGCAACTGCCGGTGCTGGTGATGTGTTGAGTGGCATCATTACGGCCTTGCTGGCACAGGGTTATACTGCGGAAGATGCCTGCAGGCTGGGAGTGTATATCCATGGAGCAGCAGGCGACCAGGCAGCCGCTGAACACTCGAAAGAGTCCATGATAGCAACTGACATTATCGAACAACTGGGGGCTGTTTTTTTACAATTGAACCGGGCGAAGACTAATAACGAATAACCGCATCGCCGTGAATGGGATAGCCTGTGCAGGTGAGTACTCTTCCTTTAGCAATTTCTTCATCCATCAGCACTTCATTGTACGCCATCCAGATTTTTCCTTCAATACAGGTGGCAGCACAGGAGCCGCAACGGCCTGCTTCGCAACTGTAGGGTAAGCTTATGCCTTGTTTCCTGGCAGCTGTAGTGATGGATTGCGGATACTGTACCATGAGCTCGAATTTTTCGTCGTCTTTCCAAATCGTCACTTTATGTGCTGCGGTGTCTGGTGGCTGCTGTTGCGGAGGCAAAGGCAGGTTGGCAAAATTTTCTTTCATGATCTGGCCAGTAGCAATTCCATTTGACCGCAGGGAAATATTTACCATCAACATATAGTCAAATGGTCCGCACACATAAAATATTGATCTGGTCCTTGGGCCCGGAATGTATTCATCTAATAACTGCGTAAGCAGCCAATGGCTCAACCTGCTCTGTAGCACCTGCTGCCTGTTGCTGAATAAAAACCGGATACTGAATTTGTGTGCAAATGCCTGCTGCATCTGCAAAAGAGAAGAATAAAAAATGCAGTCCTCCTCACTTTTATTACTATAAATTAAAATGATATGGGCCGTGCGGCTGTGCAATAGTTCTTTTATGATTGCATAGATAGGACTGATACCACTGCCCGCAGCCAGGAAAACATAGTTTTCGAAAGGCTCTTGTTTCAACACGAAAAAACCAGCTGCGCCCGTGGTTTCAAAAACATCGTTTACCCGTGTATGGTAGATGAGCCTGCGGGAAAACTCTCCGTTGTCCATTTTTTTTACCGTGATCATCATGGGCTCGCCAACAGCCTGGCTGGAAGAAATGGAAAAGGAACGTCTTTTTTCACCTGAGCCGGTTCTAAAAACTAAAGTGATGAACTGGCCGGATTTGTAACCGGGTTGCCAGCCATCCATGGGCTCCAATACAAAGGTTTTTGCCAACGGGGTTTCTTCAATAATATTGCTAACCCTCACCCTATGGTACAAAGACGACATTGGGTAAAAATATTGAAAATAACGATTTGCTCAGTTGCGCCTATAATCCAATAATTTCGCTGAATGGTATTGTTGTCTGTACAAAATATTTCGGCAGTTAGCGAGGGCAAAAACACGGTGAACAATATCAGTTTTGAGCAGCATCCACGTGAAAAAATTGCCATAGCCGGCGAAACGGGTTCCGGCAAAACTACTTTGCTCAAAATGATCGGGGGGCTTATCCAGCCTGTTTCCGGCGGTATTTTTCTTGATGGCGAAAAAGTGAAAGGCCCCGATGAACAATTAATCCCCGGCCATCCTAAAATTGGTTACCTGAGCCAGCATTTTGAATTGAGAAATAATTACAGGGTTGAAGAATTACTCGATATGCACAACCTGGTATCGCCTGCAGAAGCCGACAGGATATACGAAGTGTGCGACATAAAGCATCTGAAAAAAAGATGGACAGACCAGCTCTCTGGCGGCGAACGGCAACGGATTGCCCTGGCAAAAATACTCACCACAGCTCCCAGCCTGCTTTTGCTGGACGAACCATATTCCAACCTCGACCTGTTGCATAAACGTGCTATCAAAAATGCAATAACACAACTGGGTGAGGAGATGGGTTTCACCTGTATTTTAGTATCGCATGATGCTGCGGATATTCTTTCATGGGCCGACACTGTATTTTTTATGAAAGATGGAAAAATGATCCAGTCTGGAACAGCGCCGCACTTATACAATCACCCCACTAATGAATACTGCGCAGCATTGCTGGGCCCGTACAACCTGTTGAGTCCTGGTGTACATGGGCTGGGCTATTTAAAATCGAAAGGAAGCAAATTATTTTTCCGACCGGAAAATTTAAGGATCTCGGGGAACAGCGATGGAGCGATTGCCGGGCTTGTTGAAAAGGTTTTGTACTGGGGCAGTTATTATACCATCGATGTAAAACTGGGCGAGGAACTGCTCACCGTGCAATCAACCGAGCCCTCTTTTTCCGTAGGCCAGCAGGTTACACTCGAATTGTTGAAAGAACCACACTGGATCAATTAAAACTATTGCATGAAAAAATATTTCTTAATGGCTGTTTTATCATTTGGCTTTGTTGCATGCAACAACAGCCGGAAATCCCAGAGCAAGGAAATTGCCCTGCTTCAAAACAAGTATTGGAGACTTACAGAACTTAATGGCCAGGCTATTACAAATGACGGCAAGGAAACACCCGAAATTTTCCTGGTATTGTACAGTGATGGCAACCGTGCAGCCGGGAATGCTGGCTGCAATAGGTTCAGCGGTGAATATGAGTTAGGAGATAACGGGTTTACTATCCGCTTTGACGCACTGATACATACAGAAATGGCCTGCGCTGCTTTGGAAACAGAACAGGCCATGCTTAAAGTTTTGGAATCGGCAGACAGTTATTATGTTACCGACAGCACACTGCAACTCAATAAAGCTAAGATGGCTCCATTAGCGAGGTATGTTGCCGTAAAAAATAAAGCGATCAACTAACCAAAGTCGCTGGCTTTTACATCTACTACAAACCTGTACTTCACATCCGAGCGCATCATACGCTCGTAAGCTTCATTAATGTAATTCATTTTGATAATTTCCACATCGCTGGTAATATTATGTTTGCCGCAGAAGTCGAGCATTTCCTGGGTTTCTTTAATACCGCCGATGAGTGAACCCGCCAATTTCTTTTTCCCCATGATGAGTGAAAATCCTGCAATCTGCGAAGGTTCAGGCGGAGCGCCCACCAGTACCATGGCACCACCGGTTTTTACCAGTTGCATCATGGCATCGTAGGAATGCGGGGCAGATACGGTGTTTAAAATAAAGTCAAATTTTCCTCTTACTGCTTCTACTTCCCCCGGGTTTTTACTATTTACAAAATTGTGTGCGCCCAGGCGTTTTGCATCTTCTTTTTTGTTGTCGCTGGTACTTATCACTGTTACTTCTGCGCCCAAAGCCACTGCAAATTTTACACCCATATGTCCAAGGCCACCCAGCCCCACGATGGCTACCTGTTGACCTGGTTTTACGTTCCATGCCATAATGGGCGAGTAGGTGGTAATACCTGCGCAGAGCAGCGGTGCCACTCCCTTAATGTCTAAATTTTCAGGCACATGTAATACATAATTTTCATCTGTTACAATCGAAGTGCTGTAGCCCCCGTAGGTAGGTTCTCCATCTTTGCCAATACTATTGTAAGTGCCTACCATACCCCCTTCGCAAAATTGTTCCTCGTTGTTTTTGCAACTGGGGCAACTGCGGCAGCTATCTACAATGCAACCGATACCGGCAAGATCACCCACTTTGAATTTGGTAACAGCATCACCAATGGCTGTAACCCTTCCTACAATTTCATGCCCTGGCACCATGGGATAAATAGAATTTCCCCATTCGTTGCGGGCCTGGTGTACATCAGAGTGGCAGATGCCACTATACAAAATTTCTATGGCCACATCGTTGGCAGCTGGCTTGCGGCGGCTGATACTGAAAGGAGCAAGCGGGGAACTGGCAGATGTGGTTGCGTATGCATTATTCATGTTGATATATTTTTAAGGAGTCCAATGTAGTTAATCCTTTTAATAATACATAACAAATGCCCGATGATTAAGCAGGCCCGGTATTGCCCACCCCGTAAGATTTACAACTTACCACATACAAAAAAGCAGTTACCAGCTTTGTGATAAAGATGATAACTACTTTTTTTACCCGCTTTAAAAACTAATGTTGCTTAGCATAATCCAGCATGCCCTGGAAATCTATTACCACGGCTGGTTCATTACCCACCACCCAAGCATCGTGGCCCGGTGGCAGCATGCTCACATCGCCGGGCTTACAGTCAAATTCGGTTCCGTCATCCATCCTAACACGAAGGATGCCTGAAACATGGTATTGAAAATGGGGGGCTTCGCAGCTATGAGTTTTAGCAATGGGCTGCACCGATGTTTCCCATCGCCAACCTGGCTCAAAAATGCCCCGGCCAATTGTAGCGCCGGCTACCTGGATGAGTTCTAAACGCCCTTTTGGAAATTCCCTTATTTCGTCGGGAGTGCCGAAGTTTTTCCATTCTGCCATTTCGGCAACAGAGAATGTTTTTTCCATTGTATGAGTTTTTTTGTACTGCAAAAAACGACTGAAAGCAGCAGGAAGCCTTGTAAATTGTTCGGCATTGAATGTAAAAATCAGAGGCGCCTGCGTAAGGCAACCGGGGTAAAACCTGTTCTTTTTTTGATGAAGTGTGTAAAGTGCGAAGGATCGTCAAACCTAAGGTAGTAGGCTATCTCAGCGATGCTTTTATCGGTAGAGCGCAACTGAACTTTTGCTTCCAGCAGTAACATATCCAATATTACCTGTATGGGGCTGCGGCCAAGGGTTTCACTCACTGCTTCTGATAAATGCCTGGGTGTGATGTGCATCATTTCAGCGTATTCATTTACCGTTCTTTTTTGAATAAATTGTTTTTCTACCAGCAACCTGAACCAGTTGGCCAGTTGTTCTTTCCTATTGTTGTTTTGTTTTAGCAGTTTCACCCTTACCCTGTAAATTTCTCTCACCCGCAGCAGTAAAATAAGGATGAGGTTGCGCAGCAGGAAATCTTTTTCCGGCGAAGAACGGTTGTATTCCTCAATAATATTTTTAAAAGCGTTTTGTATAACCATGCTTTCGGCTTCATCCAACTGCACAATACGTGGTGCATCAAATTGAAAAAAAGGAAACTCTTCGCTGAGGGATTTCGACAACTGCGGCTTTAAAAATTCTGTTTTAAAGTGAATACAAAAACCTTTGCAGTTGCGGATATGATCGCTTGCATACATTGTATTTTCCGGTACTATCACCAGTTCATTAGGGTTTAGTAACAAATGATCAGCACCAAGTTTTACATCATGTTCACCTTCGAGCAATAAATAAATGAGGTTAAATTGCCTGCGCAATGCGGGAATGGTTTCGCAGTTTTTGTGTTTATCTTCAAGTGTGCCGGGCATCACCATCATATCAATGTCGTAAGGGCTATCATCAAGATTAATTACCCTTTCAAACATTTCTAATGTTTCTATATTCAGTATCTCTCTTTTGCGTTTCATCCTTACCAGCCTTCAATAAAGAAACAACAATAAAATATCAATTCAAAGCGGACGGTATCGGAATTTACTGCGTTTACTGCCTTATGATGAACCATACAATTGGCAACAGCAGCAAGGCCAGGAGGAACAATGGCCAGATGCGTCCTGCCAGCAGGTTGTAGTTTTGCAGCAGGTTGCTCCAGGAGTGGCCGGTAATGCGTGCCAGCGTGCATTCAAAAATAATGGTAAGCAGCATCCAGAGCAGGCCCGTAAAAAATGCGGAGCTGATGCTTTCAATAGCCAGGTAGGGAAAAATAATGGCAATGTAGATGCCGCAAAGCAACGTTAAGGTAAAAGTGGAAAGTTGGTGCGCTTCCAGTTCATTAAAATGTTTTACCAATACTACCTGCCTGATAGCAGCATTGGCAAATGCAAGCAGGATCATGGGAAGCCAGAAAAGTATTGGTTGAATAGCCATGTGAAAACGATTAGTATCACAAAAAGACTACAATCATTTCAAAAATAATATGATGGAAATCATGTGTAAAAACCGGGTTACAGCATAAAGCGCAAACAGGTTATTTGCCCAGCAGCCTATCTACCAGCACCTGGTTGAATCTTTGCGGTTCTTCTTCCAGTGGGCCATGCGCTGAATTTTCAAACCATATCAATTCCTTTTTGGGTGCATTCAAATTTTTTACGAATTCATCTACCAGCACCGAAGGAATATTCCAATCGTGGCGCCCGGCAATAAAGTACACGGGTATTTCCAGGCTGCTGACATTGCTGAAATCGGTTGAGAATACATCTTTCTCCATCCTCCTGGCAGAATAGAAAAATCCCCTGTTCCAATCGTAATTTTTATAATCATCATAAGCCTGCATTGCTTTTTGTACAAGAGTATCAGAAGCGGGGTTAAAAACAGCCCCTTTATATTTTGCTACCAGTTCATATTGTTTCATAAAGCAGTCGAGAGGGGTAGGGCAAAGGCTAAGATTTTTATTGCTTAGTTTTTTAACTGTATTTATTGTGGCGGTATCGTTTGCCGCCAGGGCTTGCTGTAGAAGCCATTGCTGGCTGGCCTGCATTCCTTTGTTGATATTTACTACCTGCGATATTCCAACGTAGGCTTTGTAATCGCCAGGATATTTTTGCGCAAGCGTTAAGCCCACGCTGCTTCCCCATGAAAAGCCTGCCAGGTAAATGGATCGTTGGTTGAACTTTTTTTTGAGGTACTGGGTGAGTTCATGGGCATCCTGTACTATCTGCTGCAGTGATAAACCTTCTACGGTAGAATCCTTCATCAACGAAAGGCCGCAGCCCCGTTGGTCCCATGTAGCCAGCATAAAGGATTTCCCAAGATCGCTGTTTAGGTATCGTAACATGGGCGTTTGTGGCCAGCCCGGCCCGCCGTGTATAAATAGCAGCACGGGGTTGTTAACCGATTCACCACTGATCTCTACATATTGTTGAACATCGCCCAACTGTAAATAAAACTTTTCGGCCACCGGGCTACCATCGGAAGCAGCACTCCTGTTGACCTTTTGATCGCTTCCATCATTGCAGGAGATCAACATTATTCCCAGCAACAAAAAAAGAATGGTTGGCTTCATATCAACTTTTTACGAGGAAACATTTAAAAAAAAACCTTTTACTGGCGTAAAATTTTTTCCATGGCTTTTCCCTTTGCCAGTTCATCAATGAGTTTATCCATATAACGGATCTTTTGCATCAGCGGGTCTTCGATATCTTCTACACGGTAACCGCAAATGACCCCTGTTATTTTTGAAACATTGGGATGAAGTTGTGGCGCCTGCGCAAAAAAAGTTTCCAGGTCAACTTTGTTGGCAAGCTGCTTTTCCAGCGCTTTTTGTTTATATCCGGTAAGCCAGCGAATAATGGTATCCACCTCTTCCTTTGTTTTTCCTTTTTTTTCTGCCTTGGTAATATAATGAGGATATACACTGGCAAAAACTATTTTAAAAACTCTTGCGTTATCCATAAAAATTTATTTGTTGGTGATTGCTCCAATTTTTAAGCCCAGCTTTTCATACTCAATATCATTGGGTTCCCAAAGTTCTATTTTGTTACCTTCCAGATCGAGAATATGAACAAATTTACCGTAGTCGTAGGTTTCTACTTTATCTAATATGGTTACGCTGTCTTTTTTAAATTGTTCTATCAATGCATCCAGGCCTTCCACCCGGTAGTTGATCATAAAATCTTTAGCAGATGGTTGAAAGTAGGTTGTTTTTTCATTGAACGGGCTCCACTGGCTGAAACCTTTTTTGCTGCTGTCTGCCCCCTGCCTCCATTCAAAAACCGCCCCGTAAGCATTGGTATGTATACCCAGGTGTTGCTGGTACCACTGCCTCAGTTTTTTTGGGTCTTTGCTTTTAAAAAATATACCACCAATACCGGTAGCCCTCGGCTGCGTTTGTTGAGGGACCTTATCCAACACCGACCGAAAAGCGAAGCCGAGTACAAACATGCCTGCAAAACCGAGGCATAATAAAAGTCTTTTTTTCATGATGTGAAATTTGGTAGTGGGTAATTTTGTTTCAAGAACTGCTCGTCTGCAACCTCCATGCTACAATTACATCAAAATCTTTCGCTGTTCTCCCAGTATTTTTGATTCAATGCTGTCCACGGCGCCGATGGACAGTTTATGATCATTTTGGGCAGGCGCAACAAAGGAAAATAAGAGTACGACAATTGACAGTAGTAAATGTTTCATCGTGTAGTTGGGAATGTTTATTTACAAAATGTTGTATGTGCGTATACAATCATTGTGAATGTACGAAATCTCCACGTGAACTACCTACTGTCAAATGCGATATTAGTGTGATAGTTTTCTATCCTTTGTAACATATTTGTCCAGTACTGTAAAAACACAGACAAGGCCGGCCAGCATCAGTAAGGATCTCACCCAGTTCATTCGTCCCCATTCGGTGGCCGCAGTTTTTAGTGTTTCGGTACCGGGTAGCTGATCTGAAAGAAACATCATTTCATTGCGGGGATAAAAATAGGTGAAGGTTAATACCGTGGAAGCAATGAAGAACAGGAAAGCCAGGGCCAGGTATACCTGGATGGATGTTGATGTTTTCCAGCATACAATTAATGCGAGTAACACCACAATTTCAGTTGCAGGATCAATTAGTTGAAAAAAGGTGCCGGGGTTAGCAACTGTAAAAAAATCCCGGGCAGCCTGTATCGATTGGGGAACATTGCTTTCCCAGTTGGCTGCATTCACCATGGAGTTGTAAATGTTGGCAAAAAACAACCCGCTCGCCAAAGCAGCAGCAACATAAAGAATAAACTTTTTCATATTCGTCATTTTTATAGCTGTAAAACTATTTGGGAAACAGAGATGACGATAGTATGAAAACGACAAAATCAGGCCCGGTCCCAATCCAGTTGGAACTGTATATGGTCACCCTTTATTTCTTTTTGAACAAGGGTAGGGGTGCGTTTAGAAAACTCCTTAAAATCCTTTATAAAGTGCATGTGGTCGTAATACCCTGCTTTATCAGCCAGTTCAGTCCAGGCTATGGCTGGTTTTGCCTCCAGGGTCTTATATGCTTTATGAAACCGGGCTATTCTTGCATACATCTTGGCCGACATTCCTAATCGTTCTTTACATTTTCTTTCAAAATTGCGGAGACTCATACAAGCCATACCTGCAATTTTATCAATGCTTGTGTTGTAGTTTGTAAAAAGGTATTGCAGCGCAACATCAATAGGTAAGGGATCTTTTACCTGTGATAATTTTTTGAAGAAATAAGCCTGTATGATATCGTTGAGTTCATTAAAGGAAATTGTTTCGTGTGACTGATCCAGCAACTCTTCTATCTCTTTGCCAATCACTTCACGGCCACTGTAACCATTGTCGAATAATTCTGTCATCGGGATATTCAGAAATCGGTTGAGCCCTCCGGGTTGGAAAATAACCGAAACCGTTTTGTGGCTTTCTTCCACCATCAGTTTGAAGGGTGTAATTTGTGCGCCGATCAATGTACAGGATGTAACTGTATTGAAATTTGTGTCGCCTGACTTTTTTGATTTCAATCGTGTATGAAGATTGATAAACATGGCCTGCTCGGGTGAAGGCATATAATTTCCTTCGATATGCACCCGCTCATTGCCATAATCAGCTTCAATGAGTACAATATGCCGTATAAGCGAACGCAATGCAGGATGGATGCTGCATTGTGCTGTGCGGAATTGTGGCATGTTGTTGTTCATCATTTACCGAATTCTACTATTTAAAAATAATTATTTCTTACTTCATTCTTTTGAACCACTTAAATACTTCGAACCATAAAACAGATGCTGAGCCAATCAGGAATGCAAGGGCGAGTTGTTGAATACTTAGCGGGGCCACCTGGAAAAACCGGGCAATAAACGGAACATAGAGAATTGTGAACAATAAGACCAACGTGGTGCCGATGACAAGCGGAAAAAGTTTGTTATTGTTTTTAAAACTATCCCACATGCTGTAGATGAAAGAACGGTTTGTAAGGCTCAGGAGGATGTTTGCGAAAATCAAAGTAGTAAATACCATCGCTCTGGTGGTGTGTTCATCGCCCCCGTTTTGTACGGCGTACTGGTAGGCAAACAGCACCCCGAGTGTAATCACTAAACCCTGTGCAATACTGATCCCTAGTTCTTTCCAGTTTAAAAAAGTATCCGTCATTTTTCTTGGGCGCTGCAGCATGGTGCCTTTTTCCATGGGTTCATTTTCGTACACGATGGAACAGGTGGGGCCCATGATCAGCTCCAGGAAAATGACATGAACAGGTGTAAAAATTTGTGGGTACACCCATCCTAAAAATAAGGGTAATGATACGGTAAGAATAATGGGGATGTGAATGGAAATAATGTATTGTACCGCTTTTTTAATATTGGTGTAGATCCTTCTTCCTGCTGCAATCCCAAGCACCAACTTGTTTAAATCATCATTTACAATCACCAAAGCAGCGGCAGCTTTTGCTATCTCTGTTCCCTTATTGCCCATTGCCACGCCGATATGTGCAGCTTTTAATGCGGGAGCGTCGTTTACGCCGTCGCCCAGCATGGCTACCACTTCTTCATCTTTTTTAAAGGCCGTTACCATTTTTAATTTTGCTTCAGGAAACATCCGGGTAAACAAACTTGTTTTTCTTGCAAGCTCAACCAATTCGGTGCCGCTGCTTTTCATGATTTCATCACCATTTACCGCAGGTGCATTGTTCATCACTCCCGCCTGCTGTGCAATGGCCTGGGTTGTAGCTTCATTGTCGCCGGTAATTACTTTCACCTTAATACCCGCATTGTAAATATGTTGAAATACAGAATGGATACCTTTTTTGGGCGGATCATAAAAAACTGTTAGCCCTAAAAATTCAAAGTCGAAACCTGTTTGTTCCATGGGGAAATCCTTTCCTTCAAAACCCGCTTTTGCAACAGCAAGTAACCTATAGCCTTGTTTGCCAAAATCATTGGCGTATCGCCGTACTTTTTGTTTTTCTGTTTCGGGTAAATTGCAAACAGCAAGTATCGCTTCGGGAGCACCTTTTGCTGCAATGATGCGCTGTGCTGAGCCGTTTTCAAAAACATGCGTCATCATGGGTGGTTTACCTTCTAAAGGGTACTCCTTTACCATTTTAAAATCTTTCCGTTGGTCGTTGGCTTGCGTTTGCTGGTACACCCGGTGCAGGGTTTTTTCCATGGGGTCAAAAGGCAATGGCTCACTACTCCACATAGCAAATTGAATCAACCCGGCCAGTGATTCATCGTTGAATTGAGTGTCTTCAAAAACTTTATCTGTGCGATAATCATAAAGGGCATTCAGGTGCATGGAATTTTCTGTGATGGTACCGGTTTTGTCGGTGCAGATAACAGTGGTACTTCCCAGGGTTTCCACCACGCTGCTGCGCTTGATAATGATACCTTCCTGCATTAGTTTCCAGGCACCTAATGCCATAAAGGTGGTAAAGGCCACGGGGATCTCTTCGGGTAACACAGACATTGCGAGGGTTAATCCTGCCAGCAGGCTGTTAAGGATATCCCGGGATAACCAAAAGCTGTAGGCCCATACCAGGAGGAATACTAACACCCCGATGACCGCCATGCCTTTTACAAATTTTGTGATCTGCGTTTGTAAGGGTGATCTTTCTTCTTCGATGTTTTGAATTGATTGCCCGATCTGGCCAAGTTTGGTTTCGGTACCGATTTTTTCAACCTGGAAAACTGCAAGGCCCGAGACCACCAGAGTGCCGCTGTAAACGGCTTTATCTTCGTTGTCCTGGTTTTTATAAACCGAATAGGCTTCCCCGGTGAGGGAGGCTTCATTCACGGAAAAATCATTGCTGTGTACGATGGTTCCGTCTGCATTGATCATTTTTCCTTCTGCAATGATGCACAAATCGCCCACGGCAATCTCATGGGTAGGTATCTGAATTATTTTGGAATTCCGGATGACAGTGCTTAATGGTTCGTTGAGTTTTTCCAGCGCTTCCAGGGCTTTTTTACTCCTGTTGTCCTGGTAAAAAGAAATTGCAGAAACTGCTACGATGGCAAAAAACATAAATGCCGCCTCGCCATAGTCCTGTACAATAAGGTATATAGCCGAAATAGCAAACAGCAACAACAGCATGGGTTCCTTTAAAATATCTAAAAGAAGTTTTATCCAGGAACTCTTTTGCCCGCTGTTTAATTTGTTGTAGCCGTATTTTTTTTGAGATGCTGCAACGGCTGCGTCATTAAGACCGGTAAGATGTGTGGGAATATTATACAGCATCGTTTTTACTATTGCTACAAATTTAATTGCAGTGATGGCTAAGGTGTAAATGAATGTATTGCACTAAAATATGCTTTAAAAGTTTAGGGAACATTTTTGTGGATCTCCAAGGGATTAAAAAGCTATTTTTTTTGTAATTGCCGGGCTTATTTTTTATTTCTTCTGAAAAACCACAGCAAAAGCCACCTGGCGAAAAGCCCGCCGGCAATTCCAATGAGCACAGCTTCTATTAGTTCTTTTGTTGTCATATCCGTTAATTATTATAAACTGATTGAAAAGCCGCAGGGGCAACCTTTTCTGTAAGTATATTTGAGCGGTCAGCTGGCGGAAATGGTTTCGAAAAAAACCAAATGGTCTGACGGGTCCGTCCTACCGGTCTCCGTGAAAAGAGTTGGTCGGACTGAGACCGTCCGACCATGCTCCGAATTTAAAAATAATACACAAGTTCTTTTTCGCCGGCATTTTCCTCAAGGGTTATCGGCTGGTTATCTGCCGGGTTGCCTCTTTTTAATTCAATATTGTACACCGTGCCGGCGTGCTGGTAAATAACTTTTACCGATGACCATTCTTCGGGCAGGCAGGGTTCAAAATAAAGTTCCTTGTTGTTTTTTACCTTGATGCCGATGAACCATTCCGTCATCAGTTGATAGAACCAACCAGCCGAACCGGTGTACCAGGTCCAGCCACCACGACCCGTATGAGGTGGCACACCATATACATCTGCAGCCATTACGTAAGGCTCTACTTTATAGGTGCTGATGGATTCTTCAGTTTTACCATGGTTGAGCGGGTTGATCATACTTAGCAGGTTCCATGCTGTATCCTGCTCCTTCATTTTTGCAAATGCCATCACCGTCCATATCGCAGCATGGGTGTACTGGCCGCCGTTTTCTCTTACACCCGGAAGGTATCCCTTGATATAGCCGGGGTCGATAGGAGATTTATCAAATGGCGGATCGAGGAGCTGAATGATGCCTGCATCAGGCCTCACCAGGTGTTCCTTGAGCGATGCCATAGCTGTGTGTTTTCTATCCTCTTCGCCCGCACCTGAAATTACAGACCAGCTCTGCGAAATGGAATCAATTTTACACTCTATGTTGTTGTGGGAACCGATAGGGGTGCCGTCGTCGAAAAATGCACGGAGGTACCAGTTGCCATCCCATGCGTTTTTGTTGATATTGGTTTTTAGTGTTGCTGCTTCACGTGTTATACGTTCTACAAAGGCGATATCATTTTGCGCCTGTGCTACCGGGGTAAACTGGTTGATCACTTCGTATAAAAAGAAGCCGAGCCAAACACTTTCGCCCTTGCCTTCTTTGCCCACCATGTTCATTCCATCGTTCCAGTCGCCGGCGCCAATAAGCGGCAGGCCATGCACGCCATATCTAAAGCCGTGCTCCAGCGCCAGTTTGCAATGCTGGTAAAGGGTGGCTGTTTCTGCAGACCGTTCCGGCAGGTCGTAATACGATTCTTCATTTGGGTTTACAAGGCGCCCCTGCAAAAAGCCGATGCTTTCCTGTAAAATACCGGTGTCGCCTGTATGCTGCACATACCTTGCGGTTACATAAGGAAGCCATAGATAATCATCGGAGCAATGAGTGCGCACGCCACGACCCTGCGGCGGATGCCACCAATGTTGCACATCTCCCTCTTTAAACTGCCTTGAAGCAGCCAATAATATCTGCGCTCTTGCGAGTGTGGGGTCTGCATGAAAAGTAGCCAGCACATCCTGCAACTGATCCCTGAAACCAAATGCACCACCCGACTGGTAAAAACCGCTGCGTGCCCAAAGCCGGCAGGCAATGGTTTGATACAGTAGCCAACCATTAGCCAGTGTATTAAACGCAGCATCGGGTGTATATACCTGCAGTGGGCGCAGCAATGTTTTCCATAGATCGTGAACTGCCTGCAGTGCTTCCTGTGCTACCGATGTGTTGCTGTATTTTTCTACCAGCGTTCTTGCTTCGTAATTATTATTGGCAGATCCGAGGATGAAAACCAGTTGTTTGCTTTCACCGGCGGGCAGGTCAAATACATTCATAATGGCAGCGCAGCTATCGAGGGCAGCACCCGTTTTCCCGGAGAGCCTTGTTCTCGTCATCGCATCCGGACGTGCAAGGGTACCATTGCGGCCAATAAACTCTGTGCGGTTACCGGTGAAGTTTTTCGTGTTTTCGTTGCACGCAAAAAAACAGACCCGGCTTTCAAATCCGCTGCTGTATGCATTGCCCGCATACACAGCGCCGGATGCAATATCTGCTTCGGTAATTACATGCATGGACGTTTTGGAAGCCAGGTCGCCGAGCACCCATTGTATATAACCGGTTACGGATAGTTTTCTATCAACACCCGATTGGTTGCGGAGGTTGATGATAAAATATTTTACCGGTGCTTCGGTATCCATCAGCACTTCCATATCGCTCTCAATACCTGTTTCGGTATGTTCAAACACAGTGTACCCAAATCCATGCTTGGTGATATAGGCTCCCTTGCCTTTTGCAGGGTAGGGTGTGGGCGACCAGAACTGCCCGGTTTTTTCATCTCTTATGTAAAATGCTTCGCCTGATGGATCAATGATAGAATCGTTGGCCCAGGGTGAAAGCCGGTAGGAATGGGCATTTTCGTACCAGGTATAGGATGAGCCTCTTTCAGAAATAACAAAGCCCATGTTTTTGTTGGCAATGATATTCACCCATGGTGCGGGCGTGCTCCGGCTGCCGGTATCAATAATGTACTCATGCCCTTCTGCAGCAAAACCTCCATAGCCATTAAAGAAGGAAAGATCATCTGGCAGCGAAAGGCTGCCTGATGCTGCTATTGTTGCAGGCAACATATTGAGGTGCGGGATATTAGTAAGCGCCGGAATTTTTTTATTGAGCTGATCGGCAAGGGTTCCCTTTTTGTCGGAGATGATGACCCTTGCTACGGTTTGTAACAATATTTTGTCTTCGATAGATATCTGGTCGGCAGGGCGTACGAATATGCCACCCATTTTAGTGCCCGGGTTAAAATTGGTGTTGGCACTGATGATGTTTTCAATCTGCTCCTGTAACACCTGCAGGTAGCCGCTTTCATCTTCATTCCATATAAAAAGATCTACTGCCATACCTTTCATTTGCCAGTAGGTACGTGCCTGTATCATTTGTTTTACCAGGCTCATATTCTCTGTGGAACTCACCTGCAGCAGTACGATAGGGATATCGCCGGAGATGGAATAACTCCAAAGGCCAGATTGCCCACGCCGGTTACGGGAAATGATGGATGGATCGGCACGCCAGTAAGGGTTGGCGTAAATTACTGCCCCGGCCATTTTACCGAATAGCTGTGCATCGCTTTCGGAAGCATTGATCTGGCGAAGGATCACCTGGCTATGCGTCCAGCTGAGTTCAAATGCACGATCACGCATTTGCCGGTCCTGGTATTTATCGAGCAGCTGCTGGCAATCTTCTTTTGTTTCCGTCATCCCCATCAATACATCGAAAGAAAATGTTTCTTCCTGGTCCAGCTCAAAACTGTACCGAACACTTACAATAGGATCCAGCACAGGCCCCATGGTATTGCTTAGGGTTGAAACCTGCTGCAGGGCTAAAGGTTGCTGCAAAGAATTTCCACGACCGATAAATTTGCTCCTGTCTGTTTCAAAACTGAGCGTATGCTCTTTTTTATGGCGCAGCTTTACCTGGTGAAACATGTATGGTTGATGTTCTTCAGCACTTCTTGGCCTCCTGGTACAAACAATGGCGTGGTGACTTTCTAAAATTTCTGTTTGCACAAAAAGGTTGCTGAATGCAGGATGGCTGGCATCTGCGGCTGCCTGGTTCATCACTACCTCTGCATAGGTGGTCACTTCAATTTTTCTTTTTTTGCCGGAGCGATTGGTGAGGGTGATGCGCCTTATTTCAATATCATCTTCTGGTGATACGATTACTTCTGTATGCGTTTCTATGCCATTGTCCAGGCGTTTGAATTCTGCACGGCCCTGTGAAAATACCGCTTCGTAAAACTTAGCCTGTACCAATGTAGGCTGGTAGGTATTTGACCAGTAATTGTTGTTGCCCAAATCCCTGATATAACAAAACGTTCCCCATGCATCCATGGTGATATCTTCCCGCCAGCGGGTAACAGCCTTGTCTTTCCATCGGCTATAACCGGCACCAGAGTTGGTGAGCATGGCATGATACACACCATTGGATAATAACTGCACTTCGGGCACAGGTGTGTTGGGCGTTTTTATCACCCGCATTTCTGCCACCCCGGCGGTTACGGTTACATCGGCCGTATCGGCAATGGACGAATAGAAATTACTGAGCCTTGGTACCTGCTCCTGCAGTAATAATAATGTTGCCTGGAAACGGGGTTCGGCTTCAAATCTTTTCTGCATGGGTTTATCGAGCAGGGTGTACAGCAATGCCAGCAAACTCATGCCGAGGTGATGCACCATAAAGGTTTGTATCACCACGTGGTTGTGCCCCCTGGGTAAACGTGCAGCGGTAAAATCAACTGATTCATACAAACCATATTTGCCCTGGTACCCTTTGGCAATCATTCTTTCAATGTTGTCGTAAGATGCAGTTGGGTCAATCATCAGCGACATTACAGAAGCATAGGGCGCAATTACATGATCTTCACCCAGGCCTCTTTTAAAGCCAAGACCAGGCACACCAAATGCACGGTACTGGTAATTGAGATGGGCATCCACCACGTTGTAGCAGGATTCCGATATGCCCCAGGGCGTGCCCATCTGGTTGCCATATTCTATTTGTTTTTTCACGGCTCCACGGTTGCTGCGGTCGAGCAAAGTATTGCTGTATGATGGCATTACAAGGTTGGGCATCAGGTATTCAAACATCGATCCGCTCCATGACAGTAAAACAGTGGAGCCGGCAGTGTTGGTGAGCCTTCTTCCCAATGCAAACCAGTTTTCCTGCGGAATTTTTCCCTGTGCAATGGCAAGAAAAGATGCCAGCCTGGCTTCGGATGCCAGCAGGTCGTAGCAGGCGCTGTCTCTTTTATGTTCTTCTACATTGTAACCAATTACAAATAAATGTTGCGATTTATCATACAAAAATTCATACTCCATGTTGGCAAATTCTTCGCAACTATCCATCAGTTCCTGCAACTGATGGATGTATTCTGCAGCATGCTCCCGTGCCAGCAACCATTTTTGCTGAAGGGATCGGGAACTGTCATCGCTGTTTTCTAAACCATCCGGTGCCTGCGTTACCTGGCTAAAGGAAGCCAGCGTAGGTATTTGTGTAAACCATGCTGGCAGGTCTGCATTATTATGCACAGGTAGTTCCAGCCATGGCGCAAAAAACAGGAGGTCGGCCTGCAGGTCGTTTATTTGTTTTACAAGTGCTTCACTCCACCAATACAATTTTGTTTTTTCTGTGTCGTCGAGGTTATTAAAGGCGTCATTGTATTTTTCTGAAAACTGTTGAATGATATTGCTGAAAGCAACCAAATCCTGCTGCTCATCTTTTGTTTTTTCTTTCAATTCATCATAAAGCGTTTCAAATGCCGGGAGCAGGTTGCTGCTGCATTCTTCGCAAATAATGGCCAGCGTATCTGCAAGGCCCTGCAGATGTTTGTTTCCAAACAGCGGGTCGTTGATGGTGCCGAGTAAGCCTTGTTTTAACGTAAGCAGGTGACCGCCCAGGTTACCACTGTCCACCACGGAAATATAACGGGGGTAAAGCGGTTGAAGACTTACGGTATCATACCAGTTATACAAATGCCCGGCATATCGTTCCAGCTTTTGCATGGCGGAAATAGTATGCCTGCATCTTTCTTCCAGGCCCGTGAGCGGAATATAACCAAAGTCGTAGGCGGCAAGATTGGCCATTAATGCAAGGCCAATATTGGTAGGGGAAGTGCGATGTGCCAACACCATTACAGGATGCTGCTGAAAATTATCCGGCGGCAGCCAGTTGTCTTCGGGGCCAACAAAGTTTTCGTAAAACGACCAGGTGCGGCGGGAAAGTTTGCGCAGGTTGGTAACCTGCTTTGCAGAAAGCGCCGCAGCTTCGTCTTTTAATGGATGGCCAAGCCACCACACAATTGCCGGCGATAATAGCCATGCAATTAAAAACGGCATCGCAAGCGGCAGGCTCCAGGGGTAGTAAATCGAAAGCAACACGAATACAGCTACCGCAATCACAATAGCAGGCCACATGGACAGGTAAACGCCACCGAGGTTTTTGTACTGCGATTTTTGATCGAAGCCAAAGGGATTCCATTCCAGCAACTTTCTCCTGCTGAACAGCATGCGCCATGTACTGCGGGTAATTGCATCGGCGCTAATGAATGCTTCATAAGGTAAACAGATGAGGTAGAACACTGCTTCTGCAATATTCCTGTAAATAGCATTGGCCGAGTTGCGGATATGGTATTTCATCTCCACATCATCAGGCTTATTTAAAATATCTCTTGCCGACGCAATGAACGACGGGAGTAATCCAATGCCAATAACTACCAGGGTCCAAAAAACGGGCGCCTGTAAAATTGTCCAGCCAAGAATAAGCAGTATCAGCAGGGCCAGTGGTACCAGGCTTCGGCGAAGGTTGTCGAAAATTTTCCATGCGGAAAGAGCACTTATAGGATTTTTGCTCAGCCTATTCTGATGGTTGGGCACAAAGGGCAATATCCAGTTAGCGATCTGCCAGTCGCCCCTTATCCAGCGGTGGCGGCGGTTCATATCAACCCTGTACCTCGAAGGATAATCTTCGTACAACTGCACATCGCTGGCAAATGCGCAGCGGGCATAAGCACCTTCCAGCAGGTCGTGACTCAATATTTTATTATCAGGAAAACGATCACCCAGCACGGTTTCAAACACATCAATATCATAAATGCCTTTGCCAATAAAAGATCCTTCATCAAACAGGTCCTGGTACACATTGGAAGTAACCCTAGTGTAAGGATCAATACCTGCATCGTTTTCATGCATCAGTGTGTACTTGGATCTTACGGTACCATGCAGGCTGATAGCGATCCTTGGTTGTATAATGCCATAACCCTCCACTACCAGGTTTTTTTTGGGATGTATCACCGGGCGGTTGAGGGGGTGGGACATGATGCCCGCCAGCTTCCATGCTGCTTCCCGGGGAAGCTGTGTATCTGCATCCAGCGTGATCACATATTTTATGCCCGGGAAAATTTGCTCATCAGCAATTACCAGGTCGTAGTGCCCGGATCGGTGGCCACGTAATAATTTGTTGAGATCTTCCAGCTTTCCTCTTTTTCTTTCCCAACCCATCCAGCTATTTTCTTTTGCATTCCATATGCGCTTGCGATGGAATAAGAAAAAATGCTGTGTGGTTTGTCCGTACCTGGCATTAAGATCTTGAATGCCGTCGGCCACAATTTTCAGCAATACATCATCTTCGGGTAGGCGTTCCTGTTTGGCGTCTGTAAAATCAGTTAGCAATGCAAAATGCAGGTTCGCATCCTGGTTTGCCAGGAAGCGCACTTCCAGTTCTTCCAAAAGGGTTTTAGCCTGCGTTTCATTTACCAGCATACAAGGCACCACTACCAATGTTCTGCTCTCCGGTGGAATGCCGGTAGAGTAGTTCATGCGGGGCAGGGGTTTTGGCTTTACAAAGACGGTGGCCAGCCAATTGGCTATCTGCAAAGCAAACTGGCTGCTCGCCAGAGCAAAAATTACGAGGAGCAGTATCCATACTGCAATGGAATAATCACTTTGTATAAGGGCCTTAAAATAAAACAGGGCAGTGAGGCCAAGGGTAATGAAAAGGGTGGTGAGTTTATAAAACCCCGCATGGTAGCGCCAGGGTGGTCGCACAGGGAAACTGCGACCTTTCACCTTTTGTTTCACCCGGTTTTCAGTTACACAGCTGCCCGGCCCGATCAGCCAGTATCCTACATGCTTTTTGCGATTGTTGTTATCGGCATCCGGTGCGTAGTCGGTGGCAAGGGTAATAGCAATGGAGGCAACTTCCGTTTCTTGCACATGCCATTTTTTGGCAATTTTCTCAACGGCATGGCGGTAGCTGTCACGGGTAAAAAAATCCATTTTGGAATAAATACCTGCAGGGTCGGTGCGCAGCGTTTGTTCTGTTACGCTCATGGTTTCCACGAACTCCCTCCAATCCATCTTTGCCAAAAGGCGAAGACTGTTGATGCTATTGCTCATGGACACCTGGTTGGCCGCCTGCTGCTGGTTTTCGATGGTGGTCATCTGGCTGATGGATGATCCACGCTCTGCCAGCTGTTGCTCCAGCCACGAAATGGGTACCACCATCTCTGCACCTTTCCATTGTAGTTTTTGCGTAAAAGGGGCCACGAAAGCGCTTTCCAGTGGCGGTTTTGAGCGCACCATGTCGGCAATTACCAGCACGAGGTCATTGGCATTTTTTGCTGCCGTAGCCAAAAGTTTATCCGCCCATTCAATGGCCAGGTTCTCATCAATTCTATCTATCGCAATTTTTGCGGCTACCCTCGAAAGGTTTTCGAGCAGCGCCAAGCGAAGCATAATGGGCACGGCCCACAACTCACCAATGGTGAGATGACTGTGGCGCTGGTAGGCCGCAATAAAATTGCTGAGGCTTTTTATATCCACGTGTCCATCGCTGTGCGATATAATTTCGATGGCGATATTGTACACCCTTGGCAAACCCGCTGCGTTTGCATTTAACAACTTGGGCAGGCCTTTGCTATATCCCTTTGGCAAATATTTTTTGCCGGTTACAATCTGCTCTTCTATCAGGTAAAAGTTGTCGAGCAACCATTCACCTGCAGGGCTGATGCGTTGTTTATCTTTTACGGCATCATGCAGCAGCTGCGTAACACGGGTGAGCAGTTCTTCATTCTCTGATAAACGTTTCAGCAGTTGTTCGGGTACCTCTGCGTAACTGAGTTTATGAATACGGGCCAGGGATGCAGCGTGGGCATCCATCTGGTCTCTCGTAAATATTTCTGATCTCAATGGTGGTTTTTCATCCACCGATTTACGTGAAAAACTCTTATCCTGGAAATAAGTTCTGAGCGGCGAAAAAATATCTTCTATCGTTGTTGGTTTTTTTATCATGAACCGGTCTTTGTTAGAATGGTGCTATGTCTATTTCCCGTAATGGGCTATTTGCAAAAATTCAAAAGACCTGTTGGTACAGGCCATTTGAATTTGCGTCGTTCTATAAATCTCAAAAAATCGTATTACTCTTTGCTATATCATAATTCAAACAGCAGTTGCTCGTCTCGTTCTTCAATTTTTATCTGGCGAATAAAATTGTCGTATCCTTCTTCGTCAGAATGATCGCTATACATTCCGTAAGCATCGAGGCTGTAGCCTATTAAACCGTCGTTGGCTTCTATCAGGTATAATATAGAAGAGTCTGAAGGATCTGATTCACCTTCGAAGCGGTATGTTTTAATGATCTTTAGGTCATCGGGCTGGTAACACTTTCCTTTGCCGGCACTGAAGCCTTCATCTTCCCAGCGAAACTCGGTATCGATCTTCTTTTGCCTGAGGGTTTCCATTACTTCAGACAAAGTAGTCATTTCTTTTTTTGTTTCCATGTCGGTTTTTTTTAGTTGTTATGATTGTTGTTTGGCTGTAGTTCCCTTTAATGCAGATGTATCAATAACCTTTCCAAAATAAATGACAACCGTTTCAACCCGGTGGTTATCATTTCTTTTTAGCTGCGGCCTTCTTGCGCACGGCCGTTTTTTTGGGAGCTGATTTCCCGCCTACGGACGGGCAGGTTTGCTGGCTGCTTTTTTTGTTGCGGCTCTCTTCTTTGGTACTTTGTATCCTTCCTCCCTGGCTTCTGAAATGCCTATAGCAATGGCCTGTTTGCGGCTGGTTACTTTTTCGCCTGAGCTGCTTTTTAGTTTGCCGGCCTTCATTTCTTTCACCACTTTGCCGATTTTATCACTTGCTTTTTCTGAATATTTTGCCATGATAATATAGATTGTTTTTATAGCTATCTCGCTATAAATATGCCATCTTATTTTTCCTGGTTTTACGTTACATGGCGGCATA
>CBFGLL010000010.1:0-21987 GCA_965649585.1 uncultured Chitinophagaceae bacterium
CAGCTTTATACAGGCTTTTAGTAAAATAGGTTTGATCCCCGATAGCGGTGGCACATTTATGCTACCCCGCCTCATTGGCTTTCAAAAAGCTTCCGCCATTATGATGCTCGGCGACAAGATCAGTGCAGCGGAAGCCGAAAAAATGGGGATGATCTACAAAGTGTTCAGCGACGAAAGTTTTGCTACCGAAAGTTATAAGATCATAACAACCCTGGCAAATATGCCAACACAGGGATTGGCACTCACCAAACAGGCACTCAATCAATCTTTTTCCAATAACCTGGACCAGCAACTGGCAGCGGAAGATGATTTCCAAAGAAAAGCGGCTGCCACAGAGGATTATCACGAGGGGATCACTGCATTCCTTGAAAAACGATCGCCTGTTTTTACCGGTAAATAAAAAGTATGGATACACATAACAGCTCCAGGAACGTGGTTGACCACATGATGCAAAATGATTTGTTCAGCCAATGGCTGGGTATTTCGGTACTCGACATTAAAGAGGGCTATAGTAAAATTACAATGACAGTGCGTCCTGAAATGATCAATGGGTTTGGCATTGTACACGGTGGCATTGCTTTCTCGCTGGCAGATAGTTGTTTTGCGTTTGCCTGCAACAACAGGAATGTTTTGTCAGTAGCATTGGATACCTCCATCAATTTCACAAAACCGGTGCACGTGGGAGATATTTTAACGGCCGAAGCAAAAGAATTGCATAATGGAAAAAGTACGGGCCTGTACCATATTACCATCACTAACCAAAATGATCATATTGTAGCACTGTTTAAGGGTACCTGTTTCAGAACTAATAAATCTCTTATCTAAAGATTGCTATTGCATTTGTAAACAATTCTTTCTAATTTTTTGGAAATATTGTTTATGAAACCAATCTCATCCTGGGCATTCCAGCATAAAACGACTGCCATCTTACTAGTGGTAGCTATCAAAATCATCCTCCTGTTATTAGCTGTCAAAGCGGGATTATTTTTATTCCAACAGGGCATTGTTATCCCCGGTTATACCAGCTGGCTTGTTGTTTTGGGGCTGCTGTTGTTAACCATTCTTTATTATTCCCGAAAATGGAATTATGCAAAAAGGAAGGCAATGGAGACCTGCTTCATCTACTTAACTTTTGTTGGCATCAGTAGTTTTGTAAATAACCTTGATTCATATCCTGGGCATACCAACAGGTCGGTTGCCGCTTCTCACATCAAAAAAGATAAAAAACAAACTGCCGCACAAATCCTCGAATCACTGCAATACAGGGATAAAAGCACGCTAACTAAAAAAGAAAAAAGGATCCTCAAAAAAGAATTTAAATCACAGCTAAAAAAATTTGTTGCTTACAGCATTACAGGCCAGCAGGAAAAAGCGGCAGACTCCTGGAAGATCGTGCTGGTAATCATTGCAGCAGTAGGATTATTAGCCCTACTTGGCGCCCTGGTGTGCAACCTCTCTTGCAACGGGGCCGATGCGGCAGCGGTGATAGTGGGCCTGTTAGGTTTAACTGCAATCATCTGGGGCAGTATTGCCCTCATCAGGCATATCAAACGAAAGTCGGCGAAACCAGCTAATTAATTTAATTCAATGACCAGATGGTGCCGTTTAGAATAGTGGCAAACAACACCCATAAAAAATAAGGAATCAGTAAATGAGATGCGAGTGGTCGCACTTTATAAAACGCAGCCATGGTCATCAGGATCATCACCAGTAATAAAAATATCTCCGCAAATGCCCAACCTATTTCATGAAGCTTAAAAAAAATGAATGACCATGCAAGGTTTAGTATAAACTGGATAACAAAATAAGTAAGTGCTTTCGTTTTGTTTGGGTGATTACTATGCCACACAAGTGCCACAGAAATACCCATTAAAATGTAAAGCGTAATCCATACCGGGCTGAATATCCAGCTTGGTGGGTTCCAGGAAGGTTTTTGAATCTGGCTATACCAGCCGCTGATCTCGCTGGAGGTACTAAACCCACTGAGCATACCAAGTCCGAGGCACACCAACACGCAGATCGCAATTTTTGCATACAGGTTCATATCGTTGTATTTATCCGTTAACAATTTCGCCACCGTTGGGATGCAATACCTGGCCCGACATGAAGCTTGCATCATCGCTCGCTAAAAACAAAAAACACGGTGCAATTTCGTTGGGCTCGCCGGCCCTTTTCATTGGTGAATCGCTTCCGAACTCTGCCACTTTTTTGCCGCTAAAAGAAGCAGCGATTAGAGGAGTCCACACCGGCCCCGGGGCTACTGCATTTACCCTTATTCCTTTCTCTGCCAGCGAGCTGCTAAGGCTTCTTGTAAAACTTACAATGGCTCCCTTGGTAGCTGCGTAGTCTATCAGTTTTGGACTACCTCTATATGCAGTTACTGATGTGCTGTTGATAATACTGCTGCCTTCTTTCAAGTACTCCAGCGCAAACTTTGTGATCCAAAAGTAGGAAAAAAAATTGCTGTGAAAGGTTTTCATCAACTGGCTCGTGGTAATATCGGTAATGCTTTCAGCTTCCCAGTGTTGAGCAGCATTGTTCACCAAAATGTTTATTTTGCCAAATGCCTTGATCGTTTTTTTAATCACTTCTTTGCAATGTTGTTCCTTGCCTATATCCCCTTTTATCAACACACACTTTCGGCCATAGTTACTTACTAATAGTTGTGTGTCCCTTGCATCCACTGTTTCCGATAAATAACTGATGGCAATATCTGCACCTTCTTTTGCAAATAATAACACCACTGCTCTTCCAATACCACTATCGCCACCTGTAACCAGGGCCACTTTTCCAGCTAGTTTACCAGCTTCATGCGGCCGTGGTACAGTTTCTGCCTTTGGCTTTAACGCTGTTTCTTTACCCGGGCGGTTTTGTTGCTGGGCCGGCCTTACACTCTTTTTAGTTTTTTTCTGCATAAAAATAATGGCGGTAAAACTGTGCCAAATATGCTTCACGGCATATGGCTTTATTGTAATTTGCCGGATGATCTATCAATTCAATGAATTTATTCCCGTGCTGCACCCTTCTTCATTTGTGCATCCGCAGGCTGCAGTCACCGGCAATGTTATCATCGGTAAAAATGTTTACATAGGTCCAGGTGCTGCGCTCCGTGGAGACTGGGGACAGATCATTATTGAAGATGGGTGTAATGTGCAGGAAAATTGTACCATTCATATGTTCCCGGGCGTTACTGTGATGCTGAAAGAATCAGCCCATATTGGTCATGGAGCTATTATACATGGAGCCACCATCGGCAGAAATTGTTTAATAGGCATGAATGCCGTCATTATGGATAATGTAATCCTTGCTGATGAGTGCATAGTAGGAGCCCTCAGTTTTATACAAGCAAATGAACAGTTTGAAGCAAGATCATTGATAGTAGGAAACCCGGCAAAAAAAGTGAAAGAAGTAACTGATGAAATGATCACCTGGAAAACGGAAGGCACCAAACTGTATCAACAACTTCCGGCAGACATGCAGCAAAACTGGAAACCCTGTGAACCTTTAATTGAAATACCAGCCGACAGAAAAATTCAGCGTGCAGATTATCAACCCTGGCATTCCCGGAAATAATAACAGCAGGTAATAAAAAAGTTCCGGCTAACTGCGCCGGAACTTTTGTTTTTTGGGGTTACAACAGCCCTGTTTTTTTTTAATTACAATGATTGGCATCTATAAAAGTTCCGATAGCAGCACCTGCAGCGATTGCTGCAGCTTTTGTAGTACCATTAGCGTTTGCAGCAGGTAGTACAAAATACTGGTAGGTGGAACCATTTGGTGCGGTTGCAGTAGCGATAGCGTTGTTAAGGTTAATGCCTGCAAAATATGCGTCGATAATATCAGCATGCGCCTGCACCTGGCTTTCAACACTGCTTCCACTCAGTCGAACTGCGCCTAATTGAAAGAATGCATTCATTGCCTGGTCTCCTGCTTTTCCTTTGTCGATATCCCAGAAGTTTCTGCCATCAGCATGTGTATAATTAATGCCACCTATGGTTAAACCTCCCGCTGCTGCCCACACGGCATCAGCGTTATTTTGATGAGAGCCGGGTGCAAAATAAAAACCCTGGCTAAAAGAGCAGTAGTTGGTAATGGGGCATCCGGGTGCCTTGATAGTACCTGTATTGCAGGATGTGCCTGCCTTTAACCAACCAGTTGCATTGTCTACCACATAATATCCCCTGTCGAATTTTATAACAAGTACCCAGGAAGAAGCGGATGAAAAATTGATCTTAATAAAATTGGTAGTGGTTGACTGTGGATCGCAGCCGGTACCGGAGCCTTCGGTAGGAACCAGGTTGGCGGGCGCACCGTTTACTGTTGCCCACACAATGTTTGCAAATGTGGCACTCTGGGTTTGATCGGTAAGGCAATTGTTTAAGTCAATAATTAAATGACTTAAATTCTTTGCGTTTGGTTTAGCTTTAGTGATAGTGTAGGTCCATGTTTCACCGTCGGCACTCACTGTAGTGACGATATTATAATCGCCAAAACTACTGGTAGAATTATTGTTTGGCTTTCTTGCCGATTGTTTACCGGTAGCAGATGCTGCATCATCGGTTAAGGAGGAAGATTCTTTTTCACAACCCACAAAAAGGGTGCTGGTGAAAAGAAATAGCAATGCCCATACGGCATGAAGATTCATACGTTTCATAATTAAGATTTATTAGGTTTAAAAAAATGGGGAGTGCTCTGCGAGGTTATGGGGTACGTTCAGCAGGAATTGGAGACAGCAAATATATATCTGCACTTCCAAAAAAAATACAGGTGATTACACGGTATTTATCAAAACTGTGTTAAAATATTAAAATGAAAAAGAAGCTTACGGTTTCCCGTTACGTTTATCTTCCCACAGCAATTTTTCAGCAGATTTTGTGGAATGAAAATCGGTCATTTTTCCATCACCCTTGCCGGTGATGCCGCCATCTGGATGACCAATTAAATTGCAGTTGTCATCATAGAGGTCACTGTAAAAATCGCAGCAGGGCGGCGTAACATAATACACTGTTTTGCCTTGATAGTTGTAGCTGTAGATTTTTCTCGGGGGGTTTTCTACTTCTGCTTTTGTAAAATCGGCGATCATTTTATTAATGCAGGCCGGAAGTTTTGCAGAAGAATCCTGTGAATTTGCAGTTATGTTTCCGCCGTTATTATCCCCGGCCTTTTTCGACGAACAGCAACCGCCGGCGATAACTACGATTGCAAAAATTATATACTTCATGTTCGAAAATTAGGGTTTAGCTCTTAAATGAATAAATTTTTCTCAACTTTGCCGCAATGGAACGATCAAATTTTGTTGACCAGATAAAGGTTTTCTGCCGCAGCGGTCACGGTGGCGCCGGCAGCAGGCACTTTTTACGTAACAAACTTACTGCCAAAGGTGGACCCGATGGCGGCGATGGCGGAAGAGGGGCACATATCATACTGCGGGGCAATGCGCAACTATGGACACTATTACACTTACGTTATTATAAAAATGTATTGGCGGAAGATGGGGAGAATGGTGGCGGCAATAACTCCACCGGCAGAAATGGAAAAGACATTATCATTGAAGTGCCATTAGGTACCATTGCCCGTGATGAAGAAACCGGTGAAAAAGAAGCGGAGGTTTTAGAAGATGGACAGGAGATCATCTGGTTAAAAGGTGGTCGTGGCGGACTGGGCAACAGTAATTTTAAAACAGCAACCAACCAGGCTCCTACCTATGCACAGCCAGGAGAGGAAGGCGAAGAAGGAATTAAAATACTAGAATTAAAAGTATTGGCGGATGTTGGTTTGGTGGGTTTCCCGAATGCAGGCAAGTCCACATTACTGAGTAGCATCACGGCGGCAAAACCAAAAATTGCAGACTATGCATTTACAACACTTACACCACAGCTCGGGATGGTGGAGTATCGGGATGGAAAAAGTTTTTGCATAGCAGACCTTCCCGGTATTATTGAAGGTGCCGCAGAAGGCAAGGGGCTGGGACATCGATTCCTTAGACATATCGAAAGAAACTCTATCCTGCTTTTTTTAATACCTGCAGATAGCAACGATCATAAAAAGGAATTTGAGATTTTAAAAAGTGAACTGGAGCAATACAATCCTGAAATGCTGCAAAAAGATTTTGTGATCGCCATTAGTAAATCGGATATGCTGGATGATGAATTAAAAGCAGCCATTGAAAAAGAACTACCTAAAAAAATACCGCATATATTTATTTCATCTGTTACTAACCAGGGGCTGAGGGAATTAAAAGATATGCTGTGGGATTCGCTGAACAAACCGGCCCAGTAAGCGTTTTACATTTCCGCTTACAGCCGCATGTATGCAAACCATAACTACTGCCGGCAAACTAATTTTTAGGCTCACCTTAAAGAATGGTAAGCAGCGAAGCTACCTCCTATCTGTATTCGCCATGCTGTGTGCTTTTAGCTGGATCAACTACTCCGGCCTCCTTAATACCAGCACCGTGTTAAACAGGCTGTCAGTTTTTTTGTTCCCTTTCCTTTCACTCAGCATAGCATTCCTGCTTCAAATTGTCTTCTGGAAAAACGCAATTTTTGCAGGGAAGCCATGGTTCTGGATCCTGGTGATTGCTGCACCCCTCATCTTTGCGGGCAGGTATTGGGTCCAGTTTCCAAAAGAACTCAGTACCGGGCAGTCATTCCCTGTTGTATTGGCTGCACAGTATGTATGGCGATCGCTATTGTTGATACTACCTGTGTTGATCATTTGGTTCTTTAAAGACAGGAAGCGGATGCATTTTTATTCCGGGACAATACGTGTGAACTGGAAAATTTGCTGCCTGCTGTTGTTAACTATGTTGCCCATTATTTTCATCGCTGCACATCAGCCTGAGTTTGCAGCTGTATATCCCAAGGCGGTGATGGCAGCAAAACTTACAACAGGCTCCCCAGCATGGCAATGGATCCTTTTCGAGCTTGCTTATGCAATTGATTTTATTGGAATCGAAATATTTTGCCGTGGATTTTTGATAATGGCATTTGTACGTTTTGTAGGACCAATGGCCATTGTACCTGCTGCATGTTTTTATTGTTGCATTCACTTCAACAAACCTATGCCGGAAGCCATCAGCAGTTTTTTTGGTGGACTGCTGCTCGGCAGCATCAGCTATTTTACAAGAAACATCTGGACGGGCCTGCTGCTTCATGTGGCCATGGCATGGCTCATGGAATTGGTATGTTTTTACCTGTATCACCCATAAAAGCAGTCATCAAATGCGTTACATTTACTTTCGGATTTAAAATTCTAAATGATTGTTATGCCAAAAGCCATCATCGCCGGCATCGGCCATTACGTGCCCACCAATGTTGTTAGTAATAACGACCTGCTTCAATACATGGATACGAGTGACGAATGGATTCAGGAGAGAACAGGTATCAAAGAAAGAAGGTATGCACACAGAACCGGCGAAACCACCACTACCATGGGAGTGGAGGCAGCCAAAATTGCTATTGAAAGAGCAGGGATCAGCAACAAAGACGTTGATTTTATCATTTTTGCCACGCTAAGCCCCGATTATTATTTTCCCGGTTGCGGAGTATTGTTACAACGGTCTATGAAGATGAATGAAATTGGTGCGCTTGATATACGCAACCAGTGCAGCGGCTTCGTGTATGCGTTGTCGGTAGCCGACCAGTTTATAAAAACCGGTATGTACAAAAACATATTATTGGTTTGTAGTGAAAAACATTCTTTTGGCCTTGACTTTAGCACAAGGGGCAGAAACATTTCTGTAATATTTGGAGATGGGGCTGCAGCCGTGGTACTACAACCAACCGAAGATATCAACCGTGGTATATTAAGCACGCACTTACACAGTGATGGAGAAAGTGCAGAAATACTGGCCATGTTTAATCCGGGTACACATGCAAACCATTGGGTGCCTGAACCTGTTGCTGATTTTGACGATGCCACAATCGGCGAAATGTTTATGAGCCACCAAATGATCGATAAGGCACAGAACTTTCCCAATATGGATGGACCAGCAGTGTTTAAAAAAGCAGTTGTCAAGTTTCCTGAAACAATTATGGAAGCCCTTGAAAAAAATAATTATAAGCCAGCAGATTTAAAACTTTTGATCCCGCACCAGGCCAACCTGCGCATTGCACAATTTGTGCAGCAGAAAATGCAGTTAAAAGATGAACAGGTGTATAATAACATTGAAAGATTTGGCAACACTACAGCGGCCAGCATCCCTATTGCTTTAAGCGAAGCGTGGGAACAAGGCAAGATCAACAGGGGCGACCTTATTTGTATGGCTGCTTTTGGCAGTGGCTTTACCTGGGGAAGTGCGCTGATGAATTGGTAGATTTATTTTTCTCCCACACCCTTCTCCTTCATCAATGCATAAATAGCTGCCGGATCAACCGGCGACTGTGGCGTAAGATTTTCAGATGCAGTGGCCGTTGTCACAATAGTATCTTCTAAACGAATGTGTATCTTTTTCTCTTTGTCTTCTAAGATGGGCTCCACGTTAAACACTACACCTTCAACAAAAGGTGCCTGGTAATTTCCAACATCATGCACCGCCATGCCAACGAAGTGACCCACGTATCCAAACCAGTATTTTTCCAAACCATGTCTTTTATAAACAGTAGCACCCACTTTTTGCAGGTCTGCATAGGTTACCCCTGGCTTGATGGCTCTTATAATTTCATCCCTGGCGTCTTTTACGCAATTATAAAATTTCAACTGTTCTGCACTAAACTCACCCTGTATGGGCCAGGTTCTTGTAATATCGGTAACATAATAATTGACCTCTGGCGCATAATCAATAAGCAACACATTGCCGGCTTCCAGTTTATGATTATTGGCGTTGTAATGCCAGATCAGTCCCCTTTCACCTGATGCCGCAATGGCATAATAAGCCGGACCTTCTGTACCCATATCTCCATAAATAAAATCGCATGCTGCTACCGGCTGGTATTCATAAATGCCCGGTCTTGTTACTTTAATGGCTTCATTAATGCCGAGGCAACCTATGCGACCGCATTCTCTCAATACAGCAATTTCCTTTTTATCTTTTACCCAGCGCATAGCATCCAATATAGGAGTGATATCTTTTATAGCATTGGCTGGGAATCGCTCCCTGAATTTATTGGCAAAATTCAGTTCTTTAGAAATGCGGCCATCCCATGGATCGTTCACCCTATTTGCCCTTGTCATCATGCAGCGATCACGACTCATTTCCTTCGTTTCCTGCGGTGCTAACATTAAATAAAATGGCTGGCCGGTTTCGGAAAAGAAATGCAGGAAATTAGTAAGCATCGACTTCGATAAAACTTTGCTGAATTTATATTCATCCGCTGCTGGCTTACCTGCTTTAATAAAAGCCTCCTCTTTAATATCGTTAGGAATATTATCTGGTACAAATAGAATCGTTTCCTTACTCTTGCCATTCATTACCAATACCGCATCAGGGATCTCAACACCCGTGAGATAGTAGAAATTATTATCCTGCCTGAATTTGATATACCCTTCTGTAAGTTCCGCTGCCTGTAGTACCAGGATCCCTTCGCCCATTTCCTTCATCACTTTCGTTCTCCTGGCCTGGAAATCTTCAGCGGTAAAATACTTCCACATGGTTTGAGCCTGGGTCAACTGGGCGATAAGAATAAATATTACAAATGCGGAGATTTTAAACTTAGTCATAAGCTTGATTTGGCAGTTGAGTAAATGATAACACTAAATATAAAATAAAAAGAATCCTCCGTTCATTTAATTATATGAATGGGTGCAGCAGAGCAGCAGATTAATAGGAGATTATTTTAAAAAGTAGAAGACTCACTGAGAATTTGCATACCCCCGGTATTTTGCACACTGATTTCTTTAAACTTTCCGGCAACATTGATACGGATCTTGTTTTCCCCGGGAGCCAGAGGAATCCGAACATAATTTATAAATGCAGGGAGGCTTTGCCAGTTTCGGGTATCCGCCTTCTCCGTCATTCTATTAAACAGGCCGGCAATTGAAGTCACCGTTTTCCCAACCATCCTGGCCTCCTCCTTTGCTTCTTTTTTACTGGCAGCATTTTCTTCTGGAGTTTTTGTACTATCGGTTTTGTGTTTATTTGTACCAGCCGCAATTACAGTAGCAAGAGCCCCAAAACCCTTTGCCGTAACCTTTTTCGAAAGCTGCCGGGCAAGGGCGGTCCCCAACTCATACACAAAGCGCTCTTTTAAACTTTGCATCGCTACAACATTTATATTTTGAACAAGTGCTGGAGTGTAACTGGCCCCATTTACTTCTACCTGTAGTACCCGGCAGGAAGAACTTTGCAGCCGGTAGGCAGGCATAGCAATTTTAATGCTGTTTAAAGATGAAATATGGCTTTCATCATAACCATGTCTGCCATAATCAAAATCGAAAAAGCTTCGATCACCATCTGAAGAGTAATAATAGAAACGGTTGCCGGGAGCTTTATTGACCCAGTAATTCTTTTGAATTTTTACTGGAGCCGTGCCTTCTTCCAAAAAAAGCACGAGAGATCCAGAACTGTAATCAGGGCTTTGTAAATCACAACTGAATTTCCTTTTATAAAATTCAAGATCGCTTGTGAACCCGAGTTGCCGGGCAGTACGCAGCAGGTCCTGCTTCAATTGGCCTGGAATTTCCACACCATAGTAAGGGCCGGCTGCATCCAGGTAAATATCAGCAGCATTTCGGTACGAAATAAATGCATTGTTTATTTCCCCGTTCATCTCAAATAACATCCCCTGCAGGTTCAACGCAAACGCATCTTTAGCATACCTGCGTTCTTTGCCAACAAATTTGTCAGCCTGTGCCTGTGTTGTGAGATTTATTCGCCTTGCTTCAACTGCTGCATCTTCGTAAAGCCCCATCGCCGCATAGTTTAAGGCTTTATAATAATGCAACATATGCTTTTCAAAATCCTCCCCTGTATAGGACCGATGCATGGGATTGATCAGCATACCCGCAGCAACATTCCCGGCAGACTGCCGCAAATTTTCTGCGATGTTATCTGCCTCGTTTAGGTATTGATTACTTTTTATGTAATCTTTTTTTAAGTGGTAGAGTTTACCAGCTTCCATACAATACATAAGCCGGTTGCGGTGTTGTTTTAATAGTTTGTTTTTCTCCAGTTTTTTTTGAGCCGCATCATATTGTTTTGCCTTTACATCATCGTAATAGGAATCCATTGCGCCATTGTAAGATGCGCAGGAGCCTAAAAAGCATGATAAAGTAATATAAAAGCAGTATTGGAGCTTCATATAGCGACCATTAGGAATAATTGATGAGGTTTTAGAGATCGTCCGGCTAATTTTTTATAAACTTGGAGATCTTTTTATCGCCGATCCATACCACTTCGTTGGTTTCTATGTTGGTAAGCTCGAGGTCTATCTGGTAGGTAACTGTTTTTTTCTTTTTGTGAGCATCCACTATTGAATTAATGGAGCCCTGCAAAATATAGTCTGCACCATTTTCCAGCCCGAATTTTTTCATGGTGCTTTGTGATGCATTCGTTTGCTGGTCTGCCTTTTCAGCACGCATTTCTTCCCTCTTTTTACCGCTTTGTACAAGGCCCACTTTAGAAGTGCCGATAAACGAACGCTCCAGGTCTTTCATGAAAGTTTCCGCCTCAATATGTTCGTGGCTTTTGTTGGTAACCATACCCACTATTACTACTGGCTTTTTCGACTTTTGTTGGTTGTGTTCATTCAACCAGGTACCGCCCAAAGCTTCGGAAATCATTTGTTCGGCAGTGAGCCTGCTGTCAGTATAATTCCATGAGCCGGAAATATCAGGCGTTTTTGCAGGGTCTATGCGAGTAACATTCCTGCTGCAGGAAAATAAAAAAAGTGTAAATGCTATTGTAACGAGTGTAAAAATCTGCTTCATAAATTTTTTGTTTTGAAAATAAAAAGTTGTGAGGATTAAAAACGGGCATATGGTTTACCAGATCCATAAGTACCAGGGCATATTGCGATAATTATTCCTGGGATAGTATTGATAACGATTGTACCTATCGTAACGATAGGGATCGTTATAATAACTGTAGGGCTCGTAACGGAAATAGCTACGGTTGAGCCTCAACTGCCTGCGGAATTGAATACGATCCCTGCGGGCCTGTTGCTTGGCCTCATACCAATCGTACGCCTTGTAGGTTTGCTGAACCGTAGTGTTGTTGGTAACCTGTAGGGAGTCTTGTGACCCCATGTATTTTTCCATGCTTTGTTTGTAGCGTGGGTTTTGATCCGGCGCCAGGTCGGCTTGCGCAAGGGCTGATGTAACAACGAAACCTAGTAAAAGACTGAGTAGTGTTTTGTTCATACAGTGTGATTTTGGGTGACGAGTAGTAGTTTGTCACGTAAAAGTAAATTGTCAATTGTTATAGAAAATGTAATGCATCGGTCCATGCACAGTCATTAACAAATTTTTAGCGGCACTCATTCTTACGCTTAGGGATCAATAATCTTTTAATTTTGTTACCTATGCCGGGTAAATATCTATTTTTCTATAACCCCATTTCGGGAACGAAAAGCAAGGAGCCTTTGTTGCGCAGCATCAGGGACCGATGCACAAAAAACAACCTGGTTTTCGAAATTGCAGAAACGGATGCAAAGGCTCAATATCCCCTATTGCGGCAGAAAATTCTGGATGATCAAATTACCGACGTGATAGTGTGTGGCGGCGATGGCACCGTAAATGAAATCACCAGCTCGCTGCTCGGCTGTAATGTCAATATCGGCATCATCCCCATGGGTTCGGGTAATGGCCTGGCACTTGCAGCAGGCATCCCCACCAATACAGAAAAGGCCCTGGATGTAATCTGCAAAGGAAACAGCATTGAAACAGATGGTTTCTTTATCAACCAACACTTCAGCTGTATGCTTTGCGGCCTTGGCTTTGATGCCCAGGTAGCGCATGATTTTGCCAAACAGGGACGAAGAGGTTTGTTTACATATGTACTTCAAACTTTTAAAAATTTCTTTTCTGCCAGGGCATGGTCTTTTTCATTAAATATAAACGGGCAGAAAATAAACACCGAAGCATTTTTTATCAGCATTGCCAACAGCAACCAATTTGGAAACAATGTAACCATCGCTCCAAAGGCAAGCCTGAGTGATGGCCTGATAGATATCGTAATTGTAAAAGAGATGAGCAAGGGCCGGTTACTGTATTCCCTTTTGAAACAAATAAAAATGGGGCAACTTACCAACACCGAAAAAAAATACCACAAGGAAGACATCTTATATTACCAGGCCAAATCTGTTTCCATTCAAAATCCTTCGCTGGCACCACTACATATTGATGGCAATCCTGCTGCTACCAGTGAACATTTCGAGATCAGGATTGTAGAAAAAGCATTTCGCCTGTTGCAGCCTTAAGGCATGAGGCGACGGATTAATATATCGATAGCATCTTTATTCACTGCCCCATAAAAGGAGCGACGGATGTCTTTTTTTTCTCTTGCAGACAAATGAAAGTTCAGCGCAGCAGCGCCACCGGCTTTTTCCGGAACATATTTCAGCGTTATTTTTTTTACCGGCAGCGCATTGGCCTTATCAAAATAGTTAAGTTGCTCCAGTTGATTGTAGTACTGCATATAAAACCAGTTGTGCTGCAGCATGGTTGCCGGCGTAATCATAATATCGGTGATGCTTGCCAAGTCGCCTGTATTTTCCCATTCATTATCATGCCTGTCACGCAATTGAACAATCATTACACCCGAAGTATTGTCGCTGATCCAATCCCTGAAATTATCGATGAACCGTAGCGTGGTTTCCAGTCCTGTATTATCCCGCAATCCCGCATCCATTACATCTATAACTGGCTCACTCGGCAGCCACACATTCGGCAGTACGTAAGGAAATGTGGCGTTCATCCGAAGTGCCGTGAGCACTCTTAGATTCATTGGCTGCTGATCTTTAAACAAAGCAGCAAAGTCAACAGCATCGGGATTGATCGAGCTGTCCGCAGTAAACAATGCCGGCTTCATCATAAAACTCATGGGCTGCGTACCCATCACCAGCTTTCTACCGTCTGCCTTTATCACCGAATTAAAAATGAGAAGGGGAATATTTGCATTTAATTCATCCGCAGCAACATCTTTTAACTGGTAGTTTAAAATACCCCTGGTATTGTCTGATAATTTTTTTTCAAAAGCATAGCCCCGGTCTTTGATATAACTGTTATTACCAACTTTGAATTTTTGCACCGGCGCAAAAATATCCCTTGCCATCATGGAGGTAAACACCGGGTTCAATAAATCCTTTGTGATATAATCGCTATACTTCCTGTCATAAAGGTTGAGGGTACTGTCTTTTAAAGAATACCGGTACAGTTCCCTGTAATAAGCAGCTGCCAACATACCGCCACTTGCACCGCTGATTAAAAAATTGTGTTTACTAAATTGTCGATTGGTAATGCTATCCAGTTGCTGCATGGCATGCATTACAAATGCAGCACTGCGCAGGCCGCCGCCACTCACATTTACAAAGATCATAAGGGGGCGTTCTTCGCCCTGTTTTTGTTTCCAGCGATTGAGGATGCCAAGCATATTTTTTTTGTCGGCATCCACCTTCGCCATTGAACTCAGGCTCAGCAAATGTTCCCTGCTATAATGGGGCCGCCTCTCTTTGTTCACATAATCTAAACCATATGCCTTATTCCGTGGGTCGATTATATCATTTTGATACAGGTAATTAATCAGCAGCAGCAACACGATAGCCGCAGGTAAACTCCAGCTCTGTAAAAAGTAAGAAAGCGATCCTATAAATGCTATCATCACCGAAAAGAAAATGAGGATACTGGCGGCAGCAGGCATTTCAAATATTTTCACCTCCAGAAAAAATCCTATCAGCAGTAAAAAAATAAATGCCAGCAACATACATAGCATCGCCGCAAGGTGATGGCGTGAAAAAACGGTATCCAAAAAGTCCATCCTGTAATGCCCAACTTCCCTTGCTTTGCGCACGCCAAGCCTTGCTGTGAGGTAGGTATTAACTTTCAACCCAAAACCATCCAACATCTGCTGATGACTTCTGAACCTCTTCCTGAACATTTCCGGGTTGCCGATGATGGCTGCAATGGAACGATCGATCGTTTTACCTGCTCCAAAAAAATAAGCGAAAGAAACCAGCATTAAAATAAAAATACCGAACACAATGCCCCCGATGATACCTGTAATTTCTGTGGCAGACATCAGCTCCTTGTAACCATCAAAACGCACCAGTTTCACAAAATAAAAAACCAGGAACAGCAGGGGGAAAATAAAATTATTGATACAATACTTGAGGAAGGGGTGGCGGGTGGTGGCCAAAAATCTAAACCGCTTACTGTGGAGTATAAACGTGGTGATGTTCCAACTCATAATATAAACTCCCCAGGCAATACCGGTAATGAAGGACCCCAGCATATTCACAGAGCCAAGATATTCGGGTGTAAAAAAAAGTGCATCGGCGCCAAAATTTTTCATGAAACCACTGTTGATAGTGCTTCCAAGAATAAACCAGAACAGCAGCAACACCTGGTACTTTCTAAAATGCAGGAGAAAAAGTTGAACAGGAAAAAACTGGTAAAAATTTCTGATGGCAGATTTCATTTGTCAGGCGCTTGCCTAAAATTAGGATAAAAAGCCGGACGAAATGCTGCAGTCGCTTTTGAAACTACTGTTACCGCAACACGGCGCTCTTATTTTTTAACAGGTAATACAACGAAGTGATGGTAACTACAATCAACATGGCAACAAATTGGTGGCTTACACCCCACCACACCAGGCTTTGTTTATCAGTGGAGGTTATAACTGTGAAAATTCCAAGCGCCACCTGCAATACAAACAGTAGCATGAATGCATTATTTAATTTTCGAAACAGCGGCTGCTGCACAATTTTGCGGGCCTTTATAAAAAACAGTACGGCTACTATCAGCAGCAGGTAAGCAATACCCCTGTGCATAAAATGCACCATGATAGGATTGTTTACCAAGTTGTTCAACAAGGATCCCTGTTCCCACATTTCTGCTGGAAAATATTGTCCGTTGATGCTTGGCCATGTGGGTGCGGTGGCGGCAGCCTTGAGGCCGGCCATAAAACCTCCATACATTAACTGGAAAAATAACAACACACTTAAAAAACGCAGCTGGGTTTTTAATGCGGGCACATGGATGTTTTGCTGCATAAACGGCAGCAAACTGAGCGCAAACCATAATGTGTACACCAGTAAAATAATGGCAGCGATAAAATGCGTGGTGAGTTCTACATGTCCTACATAAAACTTTTCAGGAACCAAACCACTTTTTACCATGATCCATCCCACCAAACCCTGCAGTGCACCCAGCAGAAAAAGAATGACCATTGGCCTGATCATAGTTTTATCGAATTTTTTGGTGGCGATAAAATAAATGAACCCAACAAGGAACACTACGCCCAGTAATCTTGCCCACACCCGGTGAAACCATTCCCAGAAAAAGATGAATTTAAAATCACTAAGTGAAAAATGCTGGTGTACATATTTAAACTGGTCGGTGTTTCTATATTTATCAAATTCCCGCATCCAGGCTTCTTCACTGCCTGGCAATAAAAAACCGGTGATAGGTTTCCATTCAGTGATCGACAGCCCAGATTCCGTTAACCTGGTGATGCCGCCAATTACCACCTGTATCATAATCATCAACACACCGAGCAATAACCAATAAGCTACTTGTTTCCTGTTTTTTTGTAATGTATCCTGGTTCATAGCAGCGCAAAGTTAACCATAACTGTTGTGGTGGATAATGTATTTGATGGTTGATTTGTTTGCGTTTTGTAAAACCCGATATTTGTGCCATGCTGCGTTCCTTTCTTCACAAAAATGTACTGGAGGCTGGTATTGATGAAGCCGGAAGGGGATGTTATGCAGGCCCGGTGGTAGCAGCAGCTGTAATTTTACCACCCCGGTTTAAACATCCTTTGCTCAACGACAGTAAACAGGTAAGCCCGGAAGATCGGGAACAGCTAAGACCCATCATTGAAGAAAAAAGTATTGCATGGGCAGTTGCCATGGTAGATAATAATGTTATTGACCAGGTTAATATACTGCAGGCTACCTACCAGGCGATGCACCTTTGTATTCAGCAATTAAGCATGCGGCCGCAGCAGTTGCTGATTGATGGCAATCGTTTTAAACCATTTGAAGATATACCATACACCTGCATCATAAAAGGCGATGGACTATACAGGTCTATTGCTGCAGCAAGCATCCTGGCCAAAACCCACCGGGATGAATATATGCGCAAGCTGCACGAGGAATTTCCGCATTACGACTGGATCAATAATAAAGGTTACGGTACAGCAGCCCACCGCAACGCCATCAACCAACATGGCCTTTGCGGCTTTCATCGTAAAAGTTTTAATATTATATCATCACAACTGGCGCTTTTTGACGTTTCAGAGCCAGTGGATGAGGATGGAAATATACTCTGCAGCCCGGGGCTGCCGGTTTAGGGCGGCACATTCCTAATACGCTCAATGAGGTATTTTACTACCTGTGTAAAGAATATAATTTTGCATGATGTCTGCCAAAAAACTTGTTTGTATTGTAGAGGATAAAAATGACCTGCGGGAAGCAATGGGCATGATGATCCAGTACAGCAATAATTATGTGCTTGGCGGCTCTTATCCCAATGCCGAGCTGGCCATGAAACATATCCCCGAAGTGCAGCCCGATGTGGTGTTGATGGATATCAACCTGCCAGGCGCCAGCGGCATCTCCTGCGTTAATTCGCTTAAGTCCTTATTCCCGGATATGTTGTTTATGATGTGTACCGCATACGAGGATAATGACAAAATATTCGATTCCCTTAAAGCCGGTGCTTCCGGCTATATTTTAAAAACCGAAGGTCCCCAAAAAATTATTGAGGCATTAGACGATGTTGTAAATGGTGGAAGCCCCATGAGCAGCAGCATTGCCCGCAAAGTGGTGGCCAGCTTTAATAACCTTGGTGGAGAAAATGCTATTATTGAAGCCCTCACCGATCGTGAAAAAGAAGTATTGGAGCACCTTGCCAAAGGACTGATAGGAAAAGAAGTAGCTGATGCAATGCAGATCAGCTGGGGCACGGTAAGAAAACATGTACAGAATATCTACAAAAAACTACAGGTAAACACCCGGGTGGAAGCAGTGAACCTTTACCTGAAACGATAATCGCCCCCTTCACTGCATCAATATTATATTTACCTTTAATAAAACGCTGCTTAGCTTTCTCTTTTTTAATGACCAGTGCTGCCGTAATATATTTTTTTGAAAGTGTTGGCCTGTTCATGGGCTTATACTTCCTGCTCCAGTTTATTGTATTAAAAAAGAAAGAATACCTACACTATTCTATTTACCTTTTATTATTGGTGATCTATTATCTCTGTGCTATTCCCGAGCTGTTTTTTAAAAGCCCTGTTGCTGCAGACGGCATCAATTACAGCGGATTATTTCAACGACCTGTGCAGTTCATGATCAGTGTATTTTACACATCGTTCATCATGGTGTACCTCAATTTAAAAAAACAATCCCTGCCGCTATACCGTATATTCCGGTTCTTACTGCTGATGTACATCGCTTTTGCAATCGGCAGTTTTATTTGTAACCTGCTGGGCGTTGATTATAACAATATCTATTACCTCGGAAGCATTATTTTATTCCCGGTGCAGTTGTACATGGTAATCGCTTTGTTTAAATACAAAGTGCCTTACGGCCGCTTTGTAATTTGGGGAAGTATAAATGTAATTGTGGGCAGTGTGTTTAGCCTGTGTTTTGGTATTTATGCAGCCATGCACCCAGGGGGACCTATCACAAATGCGGGCAGTTATATCCCCGTGGTGATCACCATCGTTGCGGATATCCTATTGTTTACAATAGCACTCCAACGTAAAATTGCCGACAATGAAAAGTCTTTGGTGAATGCTGCAATTGCCCGCCAGCAGGCCATTTCAGAAGAGAGAGAGAGAATCATAACCGATCTACATGATGATGTGGGCGGCGGCTTAAGCAGTATCCGAATGATGAGCGACCTCATTGTACAGCAGCAACCTGATACCGGCTTTAATTCCGGACCCATGGGTTTTGCCTCAAAAATTTCAGCCACCGCAAAAGATATTTCGCAAAGGATGAACACCATTATCTGGAGCCTGAACATGGAGAATGATAGCCTCCCCAATTTTGCAGAATATGTGCGGCATTATGGGGTGGCCTTTTTTGAAGACAGCCCCATAGCTTTTATTTACAGCTCATTCCCTGAACCATTGCCGGATACGCTGCTGAGTGGCGAACAAAGAAAAAACCTTTTTCTTATCGTAAAGGAAGCATTGAATAATATCCTCAAGCATTCGGGAGGCAGCCAGGCCCGGGTGGAAATAAGGTTGAAGGAAAATGTATTGCAGATAAAAGTTTCCGATAATGGGAGTGGTCTTCACTCCGATAACCATTTTGGTAACGGCCTTAAAAACATGGAAAAAAGAATGCGGGAAATAAAAGGAAACTTCCACATTGATTCCGGCAACGGTACGGTGATCACTGTAACTGTATTACTTCCTTAAGCCAGTTGGCAAACTCCCGCCGCCAGCGTACTTTTATTTTCTAAACACATTTTATGAGCAACTTAGTACAAGAGTTTAACGACTACCGCACCCGCATGAACGAGCTGATCCTGAGTAAGGATAACCTGGTGATCAAAAGGCTCTGGAACCTGGATACAAATACTTACGCAGCCGGCGCACTCGATGTAAAAACAAAGGAATTGCTGGGTTTGGTGGCCAGCATGGTGTTGCGCTGCGATGATTGTATCAAATACCATCTCGGCAAGTCACATGAATTAAATGTAACAACTGAAGAAATGTATGAAGTGTTTGCGGTAGCCAATATCGTGGGCGGCACCATCGTAATTCCACATACACGCAGAGCGGCGGAGTATTGGGAGGAGTTGAGTCGGTAGTCGGGAGATGATAGTTCATAGACGTTTCTAAAAATTAGCGCCGGTCAAAGAAATCAAAGCATAAATCATCTACTGATTTTTTTCTATGAAACTCAAAACCTGCGATAGACGGTAGTCGTTGGTCCATTGACCACTGGGGTATTTGGAGTAAGTTTAATTGAGCTAATCAAAAAAAGCTTATCAGCTAATTTCCTCAAGACTTTAAATCGTGCAGCAGTCTATGGACTATCGACCCTGGACCCTGGACCACTAATTAACAAAACAATATTTGTCCAACATCTTCCGCCATAGTAATTTTATCTCTCATCAAACAAAAAGGAGGTATTATGTCTAACAATAAATCATGGACGCCTCTGGTAAGTATTGCTTAGCAGCTGGAGTCTGATTGAATGATTTAGGCCTAAAGAGCCGAAGCCGCTGGTTTACCCGGCGGCTTTTTTATTTTCCAAATTAGGTAACCGGGAGCCATAAACATAGACGGGCCGCCGGTTTTTTTAGTAATTTTGTATCTCAATTCTTAGTCATGTCCAGTACAATTACTCCAGATATCCCTGCCCTTACCCCAAAAGACTTTGCTACCGACCAGGAAGTACGGTGGTGCCCGGGTTGCGGAGACTATTCTATTTTGGCGCAGGTGCAAAAGATCATGCCCACGCTTGGTATTCCCAAAGAAAATATTGTGATCGTAAGTGGTATTGGTTGCAGCAGCCGTTTTCCGTATTATATGAACACTTATGGTATGCACAGCATCCATGGTCGTGCAACAGCAGTGGCCAGCGGTTTAAAGGCGGCCAGGCCCGAACTAAGTGTGTGGATCGTAACCGGCGATGGGGATGGTTTAAGCATCGGCGGCAACCACACTATTCATTTGCTCCGTAGAAATTTTGATGTAAACATTTTGTTATTCAACAACCAGATATATGGTTTAACAAAGGGACAATATTCACCTACCTCCGAGGAAAAAAAGGTAACGAAGAGTACCCCGATGGGTAGCATTGATCATCCCTTTAATCCACTGGCCTTGGCCATGGGTGCAGATGCCAGCTTTATCGCTCGCAGCATGGATAGAGATCCCAAACATTTGCAGGCAATGTTGTTGCGCAGCCAGGCGCATAAAGGCGCTTCGTTTTTGGAGATTTATCAAAACTGCAACATCTTTAACGATGGCGCATTTGAAATTTTTACAGAAAAAAGCAGCAAGGCTGATGAAGTGCTGTTTTTAGAACAAGGCAAACCGCTTGTATTTGGCGCCACCGGTAATAAGGGTATCAAGCTGGATGGTTTTCAACCGAAAATTGTAGAAATCGGCGAAGGCGCTTCCACCGACGATCTTTGGGTACACGATGAAAAAGATTTTTACAAAGCACAGATATTGATCCGCATGTTTGATGATCCCAGGCTGGAAGGACACCTGCCAAGGCCCTTTGGTGTTTTTTATGAAGCACACAGGGCTTGTTATGAAGATGTGATGGCCATGCAGATTGATGAAGCCATTGCTAAAGCCGGCCCTGGCGACCTGGATAAATTATTGAAGGGAAGAGAAACATGGGTCATTTCCTAAAGCTGATAAAAAAAAGCCGGTGAAAATTCACCGGCTTTTTCATTAGTTTAAATATCCCTTCTTCAATAACTCTTCCGCAATCTGCACTGCATTGGTAGCAGCACCTTTACGAAGATTATCACTCACTATCCACATATTAAGTGTGTTTGGCTGGGTTTCATCCCTGCGAATGCGGCCAACAAAAGTATCATCTTTATCATGTGCAGTTAAGGGCATCGGGTACAGTTGTGTGTCCATATCATCCTGCAACGTAATGCCAGGACTGCTGTGTAAAATATCTTTCACCTCTTCTATGGTAAAATCATTTTCAAATTCCACGTTCACGCTTTCACTGTGGCCACCGGTGGTGGGTATGCGTACACAAGTAGCAGTCACTTTGATCGTGTTATCTTCCATGATCTTTTTGGTTTCATTTACCATCTTCATCTCTTCTTTAGTGTATCCGTTATCGGTAAACACATCAATCTGCGGAATAATATTACGATCGATCGGGTACT
>CBFGLL010000011.1:0-21870 GCA_965649585.1 uncultured Chitinophagaceae bacterium
TAAATTCTTTTTACACAACCCCGTTTTTGACACCCTGTAAAAATTATTCTGCGTCCAGCCTGAATGAAATTTTGCAAACCACGCCATAGGTGGTTACTTTCCCATCTTTTACATGTGCCTTGATATCTTTTACATAAACAGAGTCGATATTACGAACTGTTTTAGATGCTTCGGTTACTGCATTTTGAATAGCATCGTCGATGCTTTTGTAAGAGGTTGAGATGACCTCAATTACCTTTACTATTCCCATGTTGACTAGGTTTAAAATGTTCAATAATATTTTAAGTAATCATCAAATATCAAACCAAAGAACACGGTGCCTGTTGCTACTTACTCCGCCATCATTTGTTGTACCACACGTATCACATCTTCTACATTTGGTTTGGCAAAATAATCCCCATCACTACCATAGCCGGGCCGGTGTGCCTTTGCAGTAAGCGTTCTTGGATTGGCATCCAGGTAACGATAACCTTTTTGCTGTTCCATTACATGGTTAAACATGTAAGCTGCAGCACCACCGGGCACATCTTCATCAATAAATAATATCCTGCTGGTTTTTTGGAGCGATTTTACAATATCATGATCCAGGTCAAAAGGAAGCAGGGTTTGTACGTCAATCACTTCGCATGATACACCTGCCCTTTCCAGCGTTTCAGCCGCTTCCTGCACAATGCGGAGCGTACTTCCATAACTTACCAGGGTAATGTCTTCGCCAGCTTTCACCGTTTCTGTTTTACCCAACGGCACGGTATATTCCAATAAATTAGATGGTAGTTTTTCTTTTAAACGATAACCGTTGAGGCATTCAACAATAAGGCCGGGGTCATTGGAGCGTAACAGCGTATTGTACATGCCCACGGCCTGCACCATATTACGGGGTACGCATACATACATTCCACGGAGCGAATTGATCACCATACCCATGGGCGAACCACTATGCCATATCCCTTCGAGGCGGTGTCCCCTTGTTCTTACAATCAACGGAACCGATTGACGCCCCGCTGTGCGAAAATGCGTAGTGGCCACATCATCACTCAGTGGTTGTAAACCATACAACAGGTAATCGAGATATTGAATTTCGGCAATGGGGCGCAATCCCCTCAATGCAAGACCAATGCCCTGCCCCATGATGGTGAGCTCACGAATACCGGTATCAAAAATCCGTTGTTCGCCAAATTTGGCCTGCAGGCCACTGAAGCCCTGGTTTACATCGCCTATATAACCAAGGTCTTCACCAAAAGCAACTACCTTGTTGTTGCTGGCAAACAGCGCATCAAAATAATTGTTCAATACTTCAAACCCGTTAACGATGGTATCACTTTCAAACTGTGGTTTTACTTCGGCCACTTTTAAAGCAGATTTAGGTCCTTCGTTGTACAGGAATTTATCGTACAATTCTTCATTTCCATGCTTCATCTGATTATAATAAGCCTGTAATGAGGCGGCCTGCTCTTTGCTCAAATATTGAATGCAGGTAAACAGGGTTTTCAAAATATCCCTGCGCATGGGCTCCCGTAGTGATTGCAGCTGGCGAATCTCATTCTCTATCTGTGGATACAAGGACTGAACAGCCTGCAATTGCTCCACCGCCTGGTTGAGCATAGATTTAATGGGGCCGATATATTTTTCCCATGCCCTTTGTTTGCTCTCCCTTACAAAAGTTACTGCATTGGATTCAATCTCTTTTAATTCTTCATCAGATGCCAACGCATTTTCAATGATCCATTCCCGCATTTGTTTGATGCAGTCCCATTCTTTTTCCCAGCTAAGGCGATCACTGTTCTTATAACGCTCATGGCTACCCGAAGTGGAATGTCCCTGCGGTTGCGTGATCTCTTCCACATGAAATAAAGCAGGCGTATGGGTTTCTCTTATTTTTTGAATAGCAGGTTCCAGCACTTCACACATCCCTGCATAATCCCAACCTTTTAATTTGTAGATATCAATTCCGTTGGTACCCTCTTCTTTCTGCATCCCGGCCAAAGCATCGGAAATGGAGGCTTTGGTGGTTTGGTATTTTTTAGGAACAGAAATACCATATCCATCATCCCACACAAAAGCTGCTAAAGGCACCTGCAACACCCCTGCCGCATTAATGGTCTCCCAAAAATGTCCTTCGCTGGTAGATGCATCTCCAATGGTACTGAAACACACTTCCTCACCACGGGTGCTCAGGCTGGTTTCGCCCTGCAGGGAATCCACATTCCTAAATACTTTTGAAGCAAAGGCAAGGCCGAGAGCCCTCGGCATCTGGCCACCGGTAGGAGCTATATCGCTGGAAATATTTTTAAGATGGGCCAGTGGCAACCAGTTACCCTCCTGGTCAACCATTTGGGTGGCAAAATGGGCATTCATCTGGCGGCCACCACTAAATGGTTCATTATTTACATCCGGGTCGGCAAAAAGCTGGGCAAAAAACTGTTCTACAGTTGCCAGGCCCGTTGCGAACATAAATGTCTGGTCACGGTAATAACCAGAGCGGAAGTCGCCGGGCTTAAAGAATTTTGCCATAGCCAGTTGAGCCACTTCTTTACCATCACCAAAAATGCCAAATTTGGCCTTGCCGGTGAGCACTTCTTTCCTGCCTAATAAGCTGGTTTCCCGGCTTTCGCAGGCTATTTTATAGTCTTTGAGTACTTCAGACCGAAAATGGTCGAAACTCAATTGATCCTGTAATGCAGCTTCTTCGTGGTTCAATGTATCCATATAGCAACTTATTAGGGGCAAAAATACCATTTTTGACCCGCTTTGTTAAAAAACTACAAACACTGGAGCTTTTTATCAAATTATTACCGCTTTCAGTATCTTTGGAGTCTAACATTTTTAAAACCACTGAAATGAAAAAAGTTCTATTCTTATCAGCTTTAAGCGTTTTGTCATTGGCAGGCTTTGCCCAACACGAAGGTCATAATCATGCGGCTCCTGCTGCGGCTACTACTGCTGCCAAAACAGATGCAGTGCAGGTAGATGCTTTGGGCCTCAAAGAAACTGAATACGATTTTGGGAAAATCCCCCAGGGAAAACCGGTAACCCATGAGTTTGTTGTAACCAACACGGGTAAAACCGCCTTTAAATTAGATGATGTTAAAGCATCATGCGGTTGCACTACCCCGGTGTGGGACAGGGAAAAATCAATTGAACCAGGTGGCTCAGCAACAATTACCGTAGGGTACAATGCTGCTGCTGCAGGTCCTTTTACCAAGCCTGTTACCATCACTTATAACGGTACTCAACAAAAAGTGTTGAATATTAAAGGTGAAGTGTTTGCAACTCCCGCTGCCGCTGCCCCTGCAAACGGTGCAGTGAATGAATTGAAAAATTAATTTCAAAAAAATAAACTTTTATGAAAAAAGTCCTGTTCTCTTTGTTAGCTGTTGGTATTGCAAGCTTTTCTTTTGCGCAATCCAAAGTAGCGGATGTTGCAAAATTTAAAGCCGAAACCATCGACCTTGGCAAAATGAAGGTGAATAATCCAAAAACAGCCACTTTTGTTGTAACGAATATCAGTAAATCACCCCTGATCATTGAAACAGCAAGTCCAACCTGCGGTTGTACTATCGGCGACTACACCAAGTCTCCCATAGCTCCGGGCAAAACCGGTATCATCACTGCAACTTTCAACGCTGCAGCCCTTGGTCCTGTTCACAAATCGATGAATGTAAAGTTTGCTGGTATCGATGAAATGAAGAGCATCAATTTTACTGGTGAAGTGTTGAGCGAGGCAGATTATGCTAAATTACCTGCCGGGCAGCAAAAAGCTAAAGTGACGCCTGCAGCTACTAAAAAAGCTAAAACACGCTAAGCAGCAACAGTAAAAAATAAGTAATCGTTTTACAGATAACTAAATAAAAAAGTCCGGCCGGTGCCGGACTTTTTTATTGCACTTAATGATGGCTGCTTCATTTTAAACAGCAAGGCATAACTTTGCGCCCATGTTACAAATAAGCAAACGTGGGCACGAAATGCCTGCATCTCCTATCAGGAAATTGGTACCATTTGCAGAAGCTGCAAAAAAGAAAGGAACCAAAGTGTATCATCTCAACATCGGCCAGCCTGATATTGAAACACCTGCAGCCTGCCTGGATGCAGTGAAACACTATGATATGAAGGTGCTGGAATATAGCCATAGTGCGGGCAATGAAAGCTACCGCAGAAAACTGGTGGAATATTACGCCCAAAATAATATTGATGTAACGCATAATGAGATCATCATTACTACCGGGGGAAGTGAAGCCATCTTGTTTGGCTTTATGGCCTGCCTCGATGCAGGTGATGAAGTGATCATCCCGGAGCCTTTTTACGCCAACTATAATGGATTCGCCATACAGGCAGATGTGGTGGTAAAACCCATCAGCAGCAGCATCGAATCGGGTTTTGCTTTACCGCCTATTGAAGATTTTGAAAAAGCCATCACTGCAAAAACAAAAGCAATCGTGGTTTGTAACCCTAATAACCCCACGGGCTACCTGTACAGTGCAGCAGAAATGGAAACCTTAAAGCAGATTGTTTTAAAACACAACCTTTATTTATTTGCCGACGAAGCTTACCGTGAATTTTGTTATGAAGGTGCTCATACCAGCGCCATGCATTTGATGGGAGCCGAAGAACATGTGGTATTAATGGATACCATCAGTAAACGATACAGCGCCTGCGGCGGACGTATTGGTGCTTTTATTACCAAAAACAAATCGGTACTGGATGCTGCTATGAAATTTGCCCAGGCAAGATTAAGCCCGCCATTTTATGCGCAGATACTCGGCGAAGCTGCAGTTGGCCTTCCAGAAAACTATTTCGATACCACCAAGACAGAATACAAATTGCGCAGGGATACTATTGTAAAAAGATTGAATGATATGCCGGGCGTGTTTTGCCCCAACCCCGGTGGCGCATTTTATGCGATGGCCCGGTTACCCATTGACGATAGCGACAAATTCTGCCAATGGTTACTGGAAAGTTTTGAACACGAAGGCCAAACAGTAATGCTTGCCCCGGCCACGGGTTTTTACAGTACGCCAGGCCTGGGAAAAAATGAAGTTCGCCTTGCCTATGTGCTCAATGTAGACGCTATCAACAAAGCCATGGATTGTTTACAGAAGGCATTGGAAGTGTATCCTGGGAGGGCATAGCGTTTACCGTTGGAGGAGGGAGTTGAAGGTTGACGGTTGACAGTTGTACATCAGCTCCTTTTCTTCGTTATCAGCAGTTGCAAATAATCAATCGACTATGGCTAATCACTAATGACCATTGACTTGTAACGATTGACCCCTGGCTATGAACTAAACAAAAGCTATCGTACAAATACATCCTTCTGCATAAATCCCCTTAGTGTAAACCACTGCGAAAACATGACGTAGCGCCCCTGTAATTCCTTGCCGGTAATAGCGTACCATACCCAGATAGCTAATGACACACCGAACTTAACCAGGAACTCAAAAAATTTGATTACAACAGCGCCATTTCCATCCTTCAATCGCACCCTTAGTTTTTCTTCGTTACCTGTTTTTAAAAATAAAGTACGCAGGTAATTATAATGAAGTCTTTTCCCAGGAATATTATGATACACCAAGGCATCGGGTACATAATAAATGCCCGGGTTAATAGCTTTAATGGCGAGATAAATATATTTATCATCTCCCCTAAAGGTGAGCAGCGTGTTAAACCCTCCTATTTCCAGCAGATATTTTTTCCGGTAAGCCATGTTGCAACCGATGGGATATTTCATCCTTCCTTTAAATATCCTTGTAACGCCGCCCAGGTCAACTTTGGCTACAAATCCATTGAGCCACTCACTCATCCATTTTGGTTTGGGAGCTTCGCTATATTTAGGCAGTATCCTGCCGCCTGCGCCCGAAGCATCAGGCTGTTCATTAAAAAAACGCAGGTAATTTTCCAGCAGCTGCGGTTCCGCTTCTGCATCATCATCCAGGTACACCAGTATTTCGCCGGCAGCTTCATGTATGCCCCTGTCCCTGCCAAAGGAAACACCTTTCTGCCCTTCAAACACATAACGAAACGGAAGAGTTGGATGCTGCTGTAAAAAATCTTTCACCAAAGCAGCAGTATTGTCGGTACAGTTATTATCCACGATCACAACTTCATATTGGTCCTGTGGCAAAGATTGGTTTGCCAGGCATTGGAGGCATGTAATAATAAAGCGCTCCCTGTTGTAAGTACTGATAATAACGCTGATAATGGGTGGCTGCATAAATTAGTTGCAAAGAAAAGGCTTAAAAGGTTGCCAACAATAATGTCGGCAACCTTAAATAGCATTTCAAAGCTGCATCCCGTGAAACTACGTCATCAACCATTAATCATCGTCCTCTCCCTGGCTGCCGCCGTTATTTTCCGGGGTATTTTGATCGGTGCCCTGCAAGGTTGCAGAACTCCTGGCTTCGGTATGGCGAATTTGCCCACCCAGGTGTGCTGTTTGTATCATTAGCCAGCTCGTGGTGAAACCAAGTACAAGCACAGCTACTTTAAAGATGTTGTGCACTGCCGGCCGCTGCGTAAAGAAAAATGCTGCAAGAGAAACAAGGCCGGAAACGGAGATGGCGATGAGCGAAAGTTTAGCAATTTCCTCATGCTTTTCAATAATGGATTCCGAAACGCCGGGTAGTCTTTCTACCGCTTCTTCTGCTCCCTCACCAGTTAAAAAAACCGGGATGGCCGCAATACCTGCCAGTAAAATAATAACGTAAGATGATTTTGTAAGCGTATTGTTTTTTATAAAAATAGATACCACGAGCATTGCCAGGCCTACCAATGAAAGGATCACCGGCACATGCGTTAATGCCAAATGCAATTGAACACTGTTCATAAAAATATTTTTTTGATTGTGAGAAAATAATGAATGCCCTTCACGAGGACTAAAACACAATCAAACCCGCGGCGGGTGAAAAATGCTGGACAGATTTTTCTGGGGGATATGAGATGCCTGCAAAACAATCTTCTTTTCTACAAGCATTAAAATACTAAGTGATTGATTTGAAAACGGGGTGACCAGGGCAGATCCCAAACTGTAGAACTGCGCAGTTTTAAAAGGTAAGCGTTCGTCTTCCGGCGCATCGTTATCATCATGCTGGCCCGATGTATAATGTTCTTCCAAAAAATCGAAAATAGAAGCTGACTCAGCTTGCTGGTGTTTGATAAAATGCTCCACCAGCAGGGGTAGTTTCAACAACTCTCCTAACGGGGTTTGCACCAGCATCCAAATGCCCAGGAATATAATGCACGCATTTTTCATCATCATAAAAGTACCAGCAGGTTCATGGTATTCCTATGACTTTTGTCACTTCATGTATTAAAGTTTTGTAAAATTGTTTCGGGCCCTACAAAAATAAATTACACTTTCACCCCAAACAGGTAACCCACTCCTGCAGATAACACCATAGCAATGGTACCCCATATTACAATGCGGAAAATGGCTTTTAAAACATTTGATCCTCCCGTTTTTGCAGCCACAGCTCCTAATATGATCAATGATAAAATGGTGAAAACGTACAACACGTACTCCATATATTTTACCGGTGCAATAAGTGTAACCAGTAGTGGCAATACGCCCCCCACTGTAAAGGCCGCCCCCGAAGCAAATGCTGCCTGTATGGGATTTGCCTGGCTCACTTCATTAATTCCCAACTCATCTCTTACATGTGCCCCCAGTGCATCGGCAGCGGTGAGCTCCTGGGCCACTATCATGGCGGTTTCTTTTTTTAGTCCCCGCTTTTCATAGATGTCTGCCAATATCTTTAATTCTGTTTCCGGCATTTCTTCCAGCTCCTGCCTTTCTCTTTCAATGTCTGCTTTTTCGATATCTGTTTGAGAACTCACCGAAACATATTCGCCGGCAGCCATGGACAATGCACCTGCAACCAGGCCAGCAACTGTTGCCAGTAAAATGGGTTCTCTTGTTGCACTGGCTGCAGCCACACCTATGGCAAGACTGGATACTGATATGATTCCGTCATTAGCACCCAATACTGCTGCCCTTAACCAGTTGCTGCGGTGGATATAATGACTATCCAGATAATTATCAATGGTGATTTGCTCGCTCATAACAGGTATTTTAAAAAGCTAAGGTAAATTTATCAGGAAGATAAAAAAAGATTGTTGCCAAACAATTCAGTAAGCCTCTTAAAGCATCAAACTATCTGCATTTGAGTGGCTGCATGCACCAACGTGGCGGTATTTTTTGCAGAAAATTTTGCGAGCAGGTTTTTTCGATGGGTTTCTACGGTGGCAGTTGAAATAAACAACTTGCCGGCAATTTCATTGTTCGTCATCCCTTCAGCAATAAGGGCAAGCACTTCCAGTTCCCTTCGGGTGAGTACGGGCACCAATTCGTCTTGTTTTTTCGTAGAGCTCAGCACTTCATGACTGAAATAATGCTGACCACGTAACACCGTGTTAATAGCAGTCATCAATGCTGCCCTGTCGGCATTTTTCAACAAATAACCACTGGCACCATTTTCCATCATTTTCCTGATAAAACTCTGCTGGTTGAATGTGCTTAATCCCAGGATGAAGATCTGCGGGTATTTTTCTCTAACAATTTTGCACAATTCAATTCCACTCTGGTCGGGTAAACTAATATCCATAAACAACACGTCTGGCTGCCGCAGCTGCAAAAAAGCCAGGCAGCTCTCTGCATTGCTGGCGTGTCCCATCCACTCAATATCATTTTCATGCTGCAGCAGCGATTGAATACCTTCTATCACCATAAAGTGATCATCAACAATAAAGAGTTTTATTTTTTTGTGCTGATTCATATTATATCGTTACTTCTATCAATACAGATGTACCTTTCGATGGCTGTGATGCAATATCCAACCTGCCTTTTAAAAACTCTACCCTGTTCCGGATGTTGCTCCATCCAATTCCTCTTGCGCTGCCCAGCGCTTTGGGATCAAAACCTTTTCCATCATCCTCTACTGTTACACACAATTGGTTGGCATCATTACTCAGCTGTACCAGTGCTGTACTGGCAGCGGCATGCTTAATGGTATTGCTCAGCAGTTCCTGTACAATACGATAGATGGTTACGCTTTTGGTGTTTTCTACCTGCACATTTTCCATACCGATGGATTGGTAAGTAACATTTAATACCCCGCTCTCGTTAATATCGTTGCAAAAATCCCGTAGGGCAGCATCCAAACCAAACTTCACCAAAACTTCGGGCATCATGTTGTGTGCTACCCTTCTCATTTCAGAAATGCTGCTGTCGAGCATATCGATGCTTCTTTCAAAAGCCTGCGCATTTTCAGGCGTCATAATTAAATTCCCTTTCATGCTGTGTAATGAATATTTTATGCCAGACAACATACCTCCTAAGCCATCATGGAGATCTTTTGCCAGGCGGGTTCTTTCCTGATCTTCGCCCTTTAATACCGCTTCGGTGGCTGCAAGTTGTTTTTCAGTTTCGAGTTCGTGTATGCGTTGCTGTTGCAACTGCTGGCGGTTGCGGTAATTACGATAACCCAGTGCAGAAATCAACAAAATGGTGATAGCACTACCTATCAACAAATAATTCAGCGTTTTGCTGTGTCGGATATCCGATTGTTGCAAACGAATTTGTTTGTCCTTTAATTCCGTTTGGTATTTTTTGTCCATTTCAATAGTATGCCGCTGAATGGTTTCATTCATCAGGCTATCTGCCAGCTCCCCCGCCTGCATCGAATACGCTTCGGCCTGTCGCAATTTTTTTTCACTCATTGCCAGGCTAGATAATAAGTGGTAAGTTTTTTGTTTTTCCGCCTTTGAGTTTAACTGAATGGCAAGCTGCAAGGAAGAGTCGGCATACCGCTTCGCTTTATCATTTTCGTTTCGGTGTAAATAAAAATAGCCCAGGCCCCTGTAAGCGATCACCTGCGATGCAATAGACTCCAGGTTCTTCGAGAGCGCTAATGCTTTGGTATAATAGGGGCCGGTTTTTTCAAATTGCTGCTGCTTGAGGTAAACATCCGCAATATTCAGGTAGCCCGCACTCTCAATATAAAGATCACCCGCCTCTTTTGAAAGCTTTACCGCCTGCTGGTAACTTATAAGAGCCGAATCATACATGCGTAGTGCTCCATAGTTCATTCCAAGATTGCTAAGCGCCATCGCCAGCAATACTGGGTTACCTGCGTTTTTCAGCAATGCTACTGCCTGCCGGCCATGTTGCAAACCTTTTTGATATTGCCTGAGCTCTGTATAAAGACTCTGCAATATATCAAGCGCCTGGCCGCTGAGTGCATCGTCTTTAAAGGAAACTACTATGGGGTAGGCTTCCAGGTAGCTTTGCAGAGCTGCTTCATAGTTTTCAAGCATCCGGTAAGAAGTGCCCAGGTTAAAAAGTGCTTTAAAAATATATTCCCTGCTGCCTGATTTTTTTGCCAGCGCAACTGATTGCTGGTTGATCTGCAGTGACGAATCATAATGTCCCTGCATATTGAGCACATAGGTATAGTTGGCTGCAAACTTTATTTCCCCCAGGAGGTAACCCGTTTTGCGACTCAGGTTGCGGGCCTGTAAATAATATTGTTTAGCAAGTTCCGGCTCACTGCCTTCATATTGCTGACCAACCTGTATCAATAGCAGCACTTTGTTTGAATCTTCCTTTGCCTTTGGCAACAGGCGCAATAAACTGTCTTTATTAAGCAGATCCTGGGCATGCGCAACCACAGTACATGCCAGGAAAATTATACAACAAAAACATTTTATGAATTGCGGGCCGTTCATCTTTTACAAATGAATTAAATCTACAGCGATCCTTCCTCCCCTTTTTCCATGATTTTACAATTTAGGGGAAATATCCTGCTTTCAATGAAGGAACTACCTTGCTTCTGACTGTTAGTGTTGAAAAGAGGAAATCCCCAGTATATCTCAAGACTATAAACTCCCCTACTGGTTCCTGCCTAAAATCTTACATCTCTATGACTAAAGTCATAGATTTTGACCGCCCCCGGGGCGAATTTTATGCTCACAAAAAAACTAACAAGCAGATGAAACAAATACAACTTATCATGGCGGGATTAATACTTATTGTAGTAACCTCCTGCAGCAATTCCGCTGATGTAAAAAGCACTGACAGCACCACAACTACTACCACTGAGCACGCCGTAGGCGCCGGACAATCTGCCGTGGTAGATGCTACTTCCAATCCAAATATTGTACAGGTAGCCAGCAGCAGCAAAGATCACAGCACCCTGGTAACCGCAGTAAAAGCAGCAGAACTGGTAGATGCCCTTAGCAATGCAGGTCCGTTTACAGTATTTGCACCAACCAATGCCGCTTTTGATAAATTACCCAAAGGAACAGTGGAAGATCTTTTGAAAGCAGAAAAAAAAGCCGACCTACAAAATATCCTGGGTTACCATACCTATGTAGGCTCTTTAAAAGCAGAATACATGAATGATGGCCAGGAGTTCGACATGGTATATGGTGGTAAAGTTAAGATCACCAAACAGGGCGATAAAACATTCGTGAACGGTTCAGAAATCGTTACATCTATCCCTACATCTAATGGTATTATCCATGTTATCGGGGATGTATTGTTACCTAAATAAAACTCGTTTGATTTTTCATTTTGTGTTAAAAAGCAGCTGTCGGGGCTGCTTTTTTTATGCCGGGTATTAACCCGGTCACCTCCATCAAAAATGAAAGTTTGCCACAATTTTACTTTTCAGAAAACCATTTGTAAATTAGTTACGTATTTAAACTACCGCTGATTCCAAAGAATTTTTTCATCACTATTAAACACATTCATCATGAAAAAAATCGTTTTATCAATGGCAGCAGTAGCTGTAGTTTTTAGTGCATTGTTTTTGATGGGTTTTAAAAAAGCTTCACCAGATGCTGAAACTTTTACATTACGAGTGCAGGGATCTATGTTATGGTCATCTATGGATGGCTCGCAGGAAACTGGTATGGGTGACCCCGACGGTACGGGATGGGCAGAGTTTACCCTCAACAGCGGGCAGGGCACCATTGAATATACCCTCCACGTCGAAAATATTGATCCTGCTACCGCAGCCCATATCCATATTGCACCTGCAGGTGTGTCAGGGCCCGTGGTAGTGCCGCTTACTGCACCATCCACCGGTATGTCAACGGGTATAGCTACGGTGGATAAAGAGCTCATAAAAGCGATCCGCAAAGATCCTTCTGCATATTATGTAAACGTGCATAACCCTGCTTACCCAGCAGGAGCAGTGAGGGGTCAACTGATGAAGTAAGAACACACGCCACAATATGGGCTTTCATACAGCTTCGTTTTGAAGCGCACCCATTTTGAATTAGAAAAATTACTATTGCACCTATGAAGAAGGGTTAATAGTTTGTAGCTCGTTTTCATATTTTACGGATTTAGAAAAGGCGGGGTATTTACCTCGCCTTTTTTAAAATATGGCTACAGCAGCACCCTTTCTAAAAACCCAAACGGCCCAACCACTGTGTGATTGAGCCGCTAAACCGGGATGATTGCTATGAGACCGTTAAAAGAAATTACTGGTACACCCTTACATAATCTATTTCGTATGTTGCATTCGTCATAGCCGGATCCACATTGGGTCCGCCGAAATTGCCACCAATAGCCAGGTTGAGTATCAAAAAGAAATCCTGGTTAAAAGGTATCGCCGTGCTGTTGTTTACGCTATGAACCAACTGGTCATCCACCGAAATTTTTATGATCGATGCATTCCATTCCAATGTGAATTTGTGAAATTCTGTTGTGGCATTTGTGATCATCCTGGTATTGCCATCGGCATTACTGCCCGAGCGGCCGGGATAATGCAATGTTGCATAAATTTTATTCAGCTCCCGCCCCAGGTGCTCCACAATATCAATTTCTCCGCAGGCAGGCCATCCAACTGTTTGAATATTATTACCCAGGGCCCAGCCAGCAGGCCAGGTACCCACGCCAGCAGGAAATTTAGCGCTGATCTCTACCTTGCCATATTTAAAGGCAAACTTGCCCTGCGTTTTTAAACGGGCAGAGGTCCATGTGCTGCCATTGTAATTTTCCCTGATTGCATTAATGCGCAACACACCATTCTGGATGTTTACATTTTGTGAACGGTCAGTATAATACTGCAGCTCATTGTTTCCCCATCCGCCAGAGCCGGTACCAATATCATAGGTCCATTTGCCGGCATCGGGTGCTCCCGGCACATTAAATTCGTCTGACCATACGAGCGTCATCGCAACATTCACTGCAACCTGAATTGTTTTATTAAGAGTGAGGTTAGAATTGTTCTTGGCAGTCACCCTCACACTATAATTACCTGATGCCGGGTACCGGTAGGTTACTACACCCGAAGCCACCGTTTGATATACGCCATTTCCAAAATCAAAATCGTAACTGCTTGCATTATCTGCTGAGGCAGTAAATTGTACATTGCCGCTATTATCATTGGCTACTACCGCGGCAACCTGTAAATTGGCGGGTGCGGTGCTGGCATTACCGCCACCACCGTCTTTGCCGCAGGAGCCTATCGCAACCGAAGCCGCCATCAATATATTGAGTATCGTCATTCTCATAGTTTTTAAAAAAGCGTTTTATAAAATTTCAAATGATCCTAGCGCTTAGGGACGGGGTTTTAATTTCTGGTACCAGGCATTACCGTCGGCGCCAATGTTGCGCAGGTGCATACTCGTGGCCGTTACCGATAAAATTTCATAAGTAGTACCCCCTGTTCCGAAATTGATAATACCATTCCCCGGAACGGTAAACTGTATACGGGTTGACTGTGCTGGTGTAGAACTGGAGGTGGCATCCATAAACACCAGGTTTTTTAACCCCCCTGGGTTGATGGGATAACAATTATCACCGCCGCTCATTCCATAAAAGCCCGTAGCCGCACCAATTGAAAAAGAAGCTCCCAGGTTATTAATATTCATGGTAATGCGGGGACCATCCTTGGCAAAGGTAATTTCATCGTCGTACGCACAGGCTTCTCTTGTGTTAGGAGCAGCAGCATACCATATGGGTGCAAACTGGTCATTAGGGCCTACACCAAAATGCCCGTTGGCATCTCTATCAGTTACCCATACACGAGAACTGTTGTTGGTGATGGCCGTCATAATATCTGCCGGTATTTCAAATGCAACAAATACGGTTATCATCTGGCTTACCGTACTGCTGGCACCGCCCGTTCCTATTGCAGATATTACGACATTATAACTATTGACGCCGGGGTTGCGGTAGCGATGCGTTACATTGGTATTAGTGGTAATCAATGAATCACCATCCCCAAAAAGGTATTTGTAGGTAAGCACATTTTCTGCACCTACCACAAATTCTACATTACCCGTACCGTCGCCATTTGGATTGGCTGTACTGGCACCAGCAATCGTACTGCTCATACTGAGATTAGTAGGAGTGATGATCTCACCAAAAGAATGTTCTTCTTTTTTGCAACCCGAAAGCGCCAGGGCCAACAGGCAGGTGAAAAATGCAATGTTTTTTATTGATGTAAACATGATCCTTGTTTTTTGGATTAGTTAAGTTTAATATCGTCGAAGTGGAAAGTGAAATTTGCAGAACCGTCACCAGGTATACCCAGTTCAAAGATCAACACGATCTTTTGATAACTATTGGCAGTGTTGATAGCGCCGTAGTCGAAACTGAGTTCTTCCCATGCATTCGCAACAGTGGTTAAAACTTCTCTTTCAAAATTGATTCCACCGTCTGTGAGGTTCTCTACTTTCAGCAGCACTTTTGCACCCACCCGTGGCGAGTACACTTTCATTTTCATCACATTACCTGAAGCAGCAAAAGGAATAGGATTGGCCAGGCTTATAACACTGCCTCCCCATACCTGCCCCGGGTTTTTTACCATTTTACCCACCTGTGCACTGGTATTAATACCACCGGGTGCAGGGTTGGCTACCGTAGTAGCAACACCACCATCAAAATTGATCCAGTTATACAAAACAGCAGGCAATTCAAAATTCATAGGGAGGTTCAACGGCACAGAATTTACCAGGCGAATATCATCTACCAAAAAAGTAAAGTTGGGAGATCCGTCACCCATGGTGCCGAGGTCGAATATAAAAACGAGCTTATGGTACTGATTGGAAGTGTTGATGGCAGAATAATCAAACACAAGGTCTTCCCATTGGTTGGCAACCGTGGTGGTTACTTCTTTTTCAAAAGAGATAGCGCCATTGCTTGCATTTTCTACTTTCAGCAACACTTTAGCACCCACTCTTGGAGAAAATACTTTCATGCGAAAGATCTTGTTGGTTGAAAAATCCATTGCCTCACTCAGTTGCAATACACTTCCTCCCCACACCTGTCCGGCATTTTTCACCATGCGCATTACTTTGGCAGAAGTGTTGATGCCGTTGGATTGAGGATTATTAATAACAGTTGAAACACCACCATCGAAATTGATAAAGCTGTAATTGATGGTAGAAGATTCAAATGTTACCGGCAACAGTAATGGATCTACAATGTTAATTGTCCTCACCACTTCTGTAGTAGCCGCACCGCCACTCACAGCCACCACCCTCATTGTGTAAGTGCCTACTGCAGCATAAGTATGCGATACCGTTTCCCCTTCTAAAAATGAGCGGGGAATTTCGTTGGGTACATCACCAAAATATACCCTGAAATTGGTTTCGTATAAAGCAGTGGCAGACACATCCAGCTTGAAATTGTTTGCGGGATCAATAGTGCTGGTTACCTCTACGTTTTCCGGCGCCCGAAACGTAACTGTTAGTGGCTGCGTAATTTCGGTTGACTGGCCATTCAACGCATAAGCCACCACTTTTACATTGTATAAACCTTCTGCATAAATGTGTTGAACACTTCTTGAAGGAGCCAGTTCCGCAGGCGTGGTGGTAGCATCACCAAAGTAAACCTGGTAGCGGGATACATTGGTACCGGTAGGTGTGATGGTAACCTTACCTGTGTTATCCTGTGTAATATCAAAAGCTACTGACAAGGCCTCGGGTGCATTACCACCCGTAGCAAAATCGGTATCGCCTGTCTGGTCTTTTTCGCAGGCCGTCAGTATTAAGAACGAGCAGCATATTGCGAATAAATATTTAACAAGTTTCATAAATGTTGTTTTAGTACTGAGAGTGGTAATTAATAATTAGGATTTTGAGTGATACCCGAAATACTGATCTCCGGTTGTGGAATGGGGAACACTTCATGTTTGTTTGGCACAAAGGCGGGTAATTCTGCCGTGGCCTGTCCTGTACGAACAAGATCAAAAAAGCGATCTCCTTCCATGGCCAGTTCCAACCTTCTTTCATCCCAGATGGCTTGCTTTAATGCAGCACCTGATGAAGTGATATCATGTGCATTATCTCCAAAAGCACGGCGGCGCACCTGGTTGAGGTATGTACGTGCTTTAGCGTCATCAGGAGTAGTGGAGCGGTTGAAAGCTTCTGCAGCCATTAATAACACTTCTGCATAACGCATGGTGCGATAGTTATTGAGATAATTCAATTCTATCTGCCCCGATGTTTCACCCTTACGTGGTAAATATTTTTGATTGTATAAACCCGTGTTTTTATAAGGCGCCACCTGGTATTCAATTTCAAAAGATGGATTGGCATTTTTGTACGCCTCTATATCCAGTATGGTAACTGCTTTACGTTGATCGCCTGCCTGGTAGGCTGCAGCAAGGTCAGCAGTTGGGAGGTTGGTGCTCCAGCCCGCCGCATATGGCATACCATTGGTACCAGTTAAGCCACGCACACCGCATTGTTGTACGGCATAATTACCCTGGCCACGCAGGTATCCTGCCCAGTTATAGTAAGGAGTGGTGTTGGAATACTGAATCTCAAACACAGACTCCGGTCCGTTTTCCCCGGCCGCCAGGTAAATCGATTTCATATCGCTTACCAGTGTAAAAGCATTGGCCTGTATCACAGTTTCTAATACGGCTGCTGCCTCAGAAAATTTTTCCTGGTACAGTAACACTTTGCCGAGCAATGCTTGCGCAGCATACTTGGTGGCCCTTCCTTTTTCTACCTGCACAGGCACAGCAGGCAATACAGCGATGGCATTGTTGAGGTCGGTTTCAATTTGTGCATACACATCTGCCTTCGGCGATTTTTGCAGCGATCTTGAATCAGTAAGGCTCAGGCGACGATCTACAAACAAAGGCACATCACCAAAAAAGCGCACCAGGTTAAAATAATAGTAAGCCCTTAAAAAATATACTTCGCCATATAATGCATCTTTACCCGCAAATTCAATGGTTTCGCCTGCAGGGTTGGCTGCTTTAAACTGGTGTAAATAATTAGCCCTGTTGATTCCTTCATAACTCGCTTTCCATATTTCTTCCAGGGTGGTGTTAACAGGCCCATGGGTAAAATCATCGATCTGCTGAAGGCTTAAAACATCCGATGCGCTCTCGCCTCCACTCACTGCATTATCCGATGCAATATCAGCAACAGGCACAGTTTGATTGAGCCATTGAAGCGGTGTGTACACACTTACACCCATCGTACGATAATCGTTGGCCGATTTTAAATAATCCAATTCTGTTACCAGGTAATCATCGTGAGGATCGTAGTCTATCCATTTTTTACAGGATTGTAGGGTGGCTGTTATCATCAGCAACGCAGCCACTTTAATAATTCCTTTTTTCATGATTGTATGTTTGTTAAGCATGAGTATTATAATTTGATATCAACACCTATGGCGAAAGTGCGTGCCTGAGGGTATGCACCCCTGTCAACACCAGTATCCAGAACACCTCCGGCAATTTCAGGATCCAAACCACTGTATTTGGTAAAAGTGAAAGCATTGCGCACCTGGCCATATACCCTTAAACTTTTGAAAACATTTTTCACCAGGGAGGCAGGGAATGTATAGCCCAACTGGATGTTTTTAATTTTTACAAAAGAACCGTCTTCCACGTACCTGTCACTTGCCCGTGCATTATTATTGCCATCTACAAATGAGTAGCGGGGATAACGTGCATCGTTGGTGGTTCCTTCACCGGTCCAGCGGCTCAACACAGATCTTGCCTTGTTAGTATAGTTGGCATTTCTTTCAAATGCACGGTAAATATCATTGCCCACAGATGCATAAGTAAACACCGAAAAATCTATATTGCTGTAAGAAAGGTTTAGATTCCAGCCCATAACAAAGTCAGGAAAAGGATCACCAATTTTGGTTCGGTCATCGGCATTGATAACACCATCCCCGTTAAGGTCAACAAACCTGATATCTCCAGGCAGTGCACCCGGTTGGGAAGCACCTGCATCTACCTCAGCTTTGTTTTGAAACAAACCGTTGGTTACGTATCCATAAAAATAGCCCGGGGTCTGTCCTTTTTCAAACACAGTAACATCCTGCGATTGACCATTGAAATAGTTGCCACCAAAAATTTTGGCGGTGCCGTCGGAGTTCGTTTCGGTTACTTTATTAGTGCTGGTAGTAAATGTTACGGTAGTACCCAACTGGAACTTTTTGGAAATTGCGCCGTTGTAGCCAAGGCTCAGGTCCACACCAGAACTCCTGGTAGACCCAATGTTGGAAACAGGAATAGGAACGGTACCTAAATACAGCGATGCAGAAGGAACGAATAAAAGTCCCTGCACATCCTTTCTAAAATAATCGGCGCTAAGTGTGAGTTTATTATTCAGTACTGCTACGTCGAAACCGGCATTGAACTGCTTTTGTTCTTCCCAGCGTAATGCAGTATTCACCGTAGAGGCAAGTGATGAACCTGGAATAAATATATCACCAAAAGTATAACCGTTGCTGTTTTGTGTGGGGCCGTAACTTGGTCCACCGGTTGAAATACTTACAGACTGTGGATCTACGTTTTCATTACCCACACTACCATAACTCGCCCTTAATTTTAAGAAATTTACTTTCTGGGTCTTGAAAAAATCTTCCTTGCTCACAACCCATCCAAGTGATCCTGAGAAAAAGTTTGCAAACTTATTATCTGGTCCAAATGCAAAAGATCCGTCTCTCCTTGCTGTAAAGGAAGCCAGGTACTTATCATTATAATCATAGTTTACCCTTCCAAAATAAGAGAGGTTTTTGCGGAAGTACTCGAAGTAATTACCATCCCTGCCATTGAGAAATTCCCTGGTAACAACGCCGGTAGCTGATTCAAAATGAGCAAACTCCCATGAGTTAAAAGGCACATCCTGGCGGGTGGCGCCGGAACCATTCCCGGAAATTTTTGCAAGCGACAAACCGGCAACTGTTTGAAAATTATGTGAACCCTGAAGATTAAAATCATAACTGGCGAAAGACTCCCAGGTAAAATTGAAATTACTGTTCTTCCAGTGGCTTACACTGTTATGGGTAAGCGTACGATCGCCGGTAACAGGATCAATATTTTCAATTTGCGAACCATCTGCATTCATCGTATTTTCTACGTTGAGCGGCCCATAATATACAAGTGGTGTAAAACTGCGGCCCCTGTCGTCGTACTTGGTGTAGCCAAACCTGCTGTTGAGGCGCAGGTTTTTCATTGGGCTGAATTGTAATTCAGCCTTTCCATACAATTTAAAACCCTGGTTGGTATTATAGGTGTTAGCCAGCTTGGTTAAAGGATTAAATATTTCTGAACGCAGCAGGTTGCTATATCCATATTCGCCGGGAATGTTGGGGTCATTATCATACAGCGGAACGGTAGGGTCAAAGTTTACTGCACTGCCAATGATGCTGTTAAATGAATTCTCCTGCAGGCCTTTTGAATCGAGCAACACACCCGTAGTATTTAAAAAGAATTTCCATTTGGAACTAAGGTCAAATACCAGGTTAGAGGTAAAGGTTCCCCTGTTGAACCTCGACTTATCATAACCACCTACAATACCACCCTGCGATGAGTAGGCCGCAGATAAAAAGTAAGTGAGGTTATTACTTCCGCCCCTTGCACTCAGGCTGTGATTTTGAACAGGTGCATTTCTAAAAACTTCATCCTGCCAGTTTACACCCTTCCCAAGCGAGGAGAGGTCTGTAAAAATAATATTACCTCCGCTCAGGGTGCTACCCTCGTTAACCATGGCCGCATACTCAGTGGCATTGAGTACAGGGAGTTTTCTCTGCACCTGCTGCACACCATAGTTAGCATTTACAATGAACTCCGTTTTTTGATTTTTACGACCGGTTTTTGTGGTAACCACAATTACACCGTTTCCGCCTTTTACACCATATATAGCTGTGGTAGCTGCATCTTTTAATACGTTGATGCTTTCAATGTCGGAAGGACTGATGGAATTAAAATCGGTAATTGACTGGGGTGAACCATCAATGATCACCACGGGGTCGGTTCCCGAAAATGAGGGGATACCCCTTACCAGTACCGTTGGTTTGGCACCTGGAGAACCAGATTGAATTACATTAACGCCGGAAGCCAAACCTTGCAATGCTTCTTCCGCCCTTACCGGTTTCAGTTTTTCTATATCCGCACTTTTTACGGTAGCCACTGCACCTGAAACCTTGGTGATTTTTTGTGTACCATAACCAATTACCACCACATCGGTAAGCAGGCTTACATCTTCTTCCAGCGCAAAATCCAGGGTTCCGGATTCAGAAACACTTTTTTCGGCTGCCAGCATACCGGTATAGCTCACAACAATGGTGGCTGTTTTTTGGGGTGTGCTGATGGTGTAATTACCGTTTTCGTCGGTGCGGGCACCGCCGCCACCTCCCTTGATCATTACCGATGCCCCTGGCAATGCCTCCCCGTTGGATTTACGGGTGACTTTACCTGATATCTGTAAGTTTTGAGAGAATACCTGCTGAAAAATGCCGCTGATCAAAAAAACGGCGAGGAAAGAAATTAATTTTAATTTCATACAGCAATCGTTTTGTTTTAGTAATGTGAGAAATCGACGCTATAAAATTAATCTCCGCTACAGCCTTTTCAATATTTACTACTACAACATTACTACATCATTAATCACAAGGAATTGATTTTCAATAAACTTAATTTACAACAACACTACATCAATTCTTTTTTATTACTTTCACTGAGCTAATTGCTTGTATGCTGCTAAGAGTGTTAATAATCATTTTGCTGCCCATTTCGGCGCTGGCCCAAAATACCCTCGGCCTGCCCGAAATATTTAATTACAGCAAGCAGGTATATGGCGGTGGCTTACAAAGCTGGGATATTACCCAGGATAAAAACGGCATTCTTTACTTCGCAAATAATGAGGGGTTACTAACCTTTGATGGCAGTTACTGGGATATTTACCCCCTCCCCAACAAAACTATCGTTCGCTCGGTAAACATCGGAAATGATGGCCGTGTATATGTGGGTGGCCAGGATGAGATAGGTTATTTTGCGCCTGCAACAAATGGCAGGCTCAGCTACACTTCCCTTGTAAAATTGCTGCCCGGCAATCTGCGCTCCTTTGGTGATGTGTGGGATATTGTAACCCTTAACCGGGACCTGTTTTTCAGAACTCCGACCCATATTTTCAGGTATGGCAATAATAAAATATCATCCTACCCTGCCCCCTCCGAATGGATGTTTATGGGCAAAGCACAAAACATGATCCTTGCCCAGGATGCAGCAAAGGGTTTATTGCAGTTCAGCAACGATTACTGGGAACCGGTGAAAGGAGGTCAACTATCTTCCGGCGAATTCATTTCTGCCATCATCGGCACGCAGGGAGACAGTTCCCTGGTAACCACTTTAAAAAATGGCATTTATCAATTGACCGCTGCGGGATTAACCAATCTGCAAACCGCAGGGGATGCCATTTTTAGCGCCAACGTAATTTATGCTGCCTGTGCCATCAACGATCAACACGCTGCCATAGCCACCAGCAATAACGGAGTGTACATTATAGACAACAGGGGAAACATTGTGCAGCAAATTGGAAAAACAGAAGGGCTGCAAAATAAAAATGTATTAAGCATCTTCGCCGATTCCCGTCAAAACATATGGCTTG